>NZ_PSTN01000020.1:0-71771 GCF_002930955.1 Rathayibacter sp. AY1A4
GAGCACCGTCATGGCGAATCCGGCCTGGGTCCAGATGAGGACGACGACGAGGAACAGCGTGTTCCACGGCTCGAGTCCCAGCCAGTCGACCGGCGGGGCTAGGGTCGAGCCGTGAGCAGGATGGGTGACGTCGCGGCAGGCGGCGGGATGCGCGGAGGGGCGCGCGGCGGGAGGATCTCGAGCAGCGATCCGGACAGCCAGCGGGAGATCAACGCGGCGGCTCCGAAGGTCGACGACCTGCTCCGGCGCATCGCGGGACTCTTCCGCGACCACCGCCCCAAGCTCACGCTCACCGTGATCCTCGTGCTCGTCGGCGCCGCCCTCACGGTGGTGCCCCCGCTCCTCACCCAGCTGGCCTTCGACCGCGGGCTCTTCCCGCCCGGCGGACGCCCGAACCTCCCCGTGCTGCTCGAGCTGGTCGGAGTCATGGTGCTGGTCTGGGCGTTCTCGGCGATCCTCGGCGTCTGGCAGACCTACCTCACCGCGACCGTCGGCAACACGGTCATGGGGGAGCTGCGCATCCGCCTGTTCCGCCACCTGCAGGCGATGGAGCTCGGCTTCTTCACCCGCACCCGCACCGGCGTCATCCAGTCGCGCCTCGCCAACGACGTGGGCGGCGTGGCCAACGTGCTCACGAACACCGTCTCGAGCGTGCTCGGCAACACCGTCACCGTGATCGCGGCCGTCGTCGCGATGCTCCTGCTCTCGTGGCAGATGACGATCGTCGCCCTCGTCCTCACTCCGGTGCTCGTCGTGGCCCAGCGCCGCGTCGGCCAGGTGAGGGCGCGCATCGCGACGAAGACGCAGGAGTCGCTGTCCGAGATGACCGCGATCACCCAGGAGACCCTGAGCGTCTCGGGCATCCTCCTGGCCAAGAGCTTCGGCCGCCAGGAGTCGGAGGTGACGCGCTACGCCGACGAGAACGGCCGCCAGATCGAGCTCCAGGTGCGGCAGCAGATGTCCGGCCAGTGGTTCTTCGCGATGGTGCAGATCTTCCTCTCGGTCATCCCCGTGATCGTGTACCTCGTGGCCGCCTGGCTGATCCTCGGCGGCACCACCGTCACCGCCGGGACCGTCGTGGCCTTCACCACCGTGCAGGCGCGCCTGATGTGGCCGCTCCTGGGCCTGATGCGCGTCGCGCTCGACCTGCAGACGGCCGGAGCGCTGTTCGCCCGCATCTTCGAGTACCTGGACCTGCGCCCGGCGATCACGGACCGGGCAGATGCACGCGAGGTCTCGGGCGAGCTCGGCCGGGTCGAGCTCGACGACGTCGTGTTCCGCTACCCCGACCAGGCGGAGGACGCGCGCCCGACGCTCGACCACGTCTCGGTCGCGATCGAGCCGGGCCAGTTCGTCGCCTTCGTCGGTCCCTCCGGCGCGGGCAAGACCACCATCTCGTACCTCGTCCCGCGCCTCTACGACGTGGCCGGGGGAGCGGTGCGCTTCGCCGGCACCGACGTGCGCGAGCTGCGGCAGGAGTCGCTCGTCTCGCACATCGGCATCGTCAGCCAGGAGACCTACCTCTTCCACGCGACGATCGGCGACAACCTCCGCTACGCCCGCCCGGACGCGACGCAGGAGGAGCTGGAGGCGGCCGCCCGCGCCGCGAACATCCACGCGACGATCACGTCGTTCCCCGACGGCTACGACACGCTGGTCGGCGAGCGCGGCTACCGGCTCTCCGGAGGCGAGAAGCAGCGGCTCGCGATCGCGCGCGTCCTGTTGAAGGACCCGGCGGTCCTCATCCTCGACGAGGCGACCAGCGCCCTCGACACCGTCTCGGAGCGGATCGTCCAGACCGCGCTCGACGACGCCGCCCGCGGCCGCACCACGATCGCGATCGCCCACCGGCTCTCGACCATCGTGTCGGCCGACGTCATCCACGTCGTCGAGGGCGGCCGGATCGTCGAGTCGGGCACCCACCGCGAGCTGCTCGGCCTCGGCGGTCTCTACGCCTCGCTCTACGCACAGCAGACGGAGTCGGCCCTCCAGGGCTGAGCCGCGGATCGGCGGCCGGACTTCGCGGGGCTACTCGCAGCCGACGCCGTCTGAGTCGCCGGGCCCCGTGCACGACGTCGGCGGAGAGCACGTGCCCCTCCCGGTGGGGGAGGCGCACCACTCTCAGCCGATGTCGTGCGCGCCGGAGGCGGTCACTCCGCCGGCCGGTCCTCGAGCATCTGCTCCATCAGCGAGATCTCGGCCTCCTGGGCCTTCACGACGGAGGAGGCGAAGTCGGTGGCGACCGTCACGCGGCTCCGGGCGAGCAGCGCCTCGGCCATGTCGATCGCGCCGCGGTGGTGGGCGATCATCAGCTCGAGGAACATCCGGTCGAAGTCTCGGCCCGACGCGCTGCTGAGGGCGGTGATCTGGTCCGGTGTCGCGAGACCGGGCATGCTCGCGGGCACGACGCCGTCCTCGGTCCCCATCCCCATCGACGAGTGCTCGTCGGCGGCTCCGGCCAGGGTCGGCCGGCCCATCCAGGTCATCGAGGGCTCCGGAGCAGCCTGCGGCAGGCCCCACGAGTTCAGCCAGCCGAAGAGCTGCCCGGCCTGCTGCTGCTGGGTGAGCAGGATGTCCTTCGAGACGGTGAGGACCTCGTCGTCGGCGCTGCGCTCGCGGGCGATCATCGCCAGCTCGGCGCCCTGCAGGTGGTGCACCTGCATGTCGCGCGCGAAACCCGCTTCGGCGCTGGCGCTCGAGGGCGTCGCGGCGGAGGCGAACGGGGCGAGCGCGCCGAAGAGGTAGCCGCCGGCCGCCCCGAGGAGGAGCGCGACCACGGCGACCGCGGCGACGAGGATCCGGCCCCTACTGCTTGCCGGGCGCATCGATCCCTCCGGTGCAAGGGGCGCCGGGCTCCGGAGCGCTCGAGGACTGCCAGAATCGCTCGACGAAGGCATCGATGCGGGGGTCCTCGGGCGAGTCGATCGCGACCTGGGCGTCCCAGGCGCTCAGCACGATGGGCGACTCGAGGCCCTCGTAGGGCGAGACGACGGAGTAGGTGTCGGGCATCGCGGCGATCAGCGCGTCGACCTCGCTCTGCGGGAGCTCGGGGTCGTAGGTGGCCCAGACGGCGCCGTGCTCGAGGTCGTGCACCGCGTTCTCGTTCGGGACGGGCTCGTCGTAGACGCCGCAGTTCATCCACACGGCGTTGTGCGGGCCCCCCGCCGGCGGGGTCTGCGGGTAGTCGACGGCGCCGGCGACGTGGGTGGCGTCGTTGTCGAAGGTCTGCAGGCCGTCGATCTCGCGCGCCTCGACGATCTGCTGGTTCCCGAAGACGGTGACCGCGACGATCCCGCCGACAGCGAGGAAGGCCAGGGCCGACAGCGACCAGATCCAGATGCGGGAGCCGCGCTTGCGGCGGTCCTGCTCGCGCTTGTAGGCCTCGAGCTTCTCCTGTCGGGCGCGGTTCTTGGCGGACATCGTGTCTTTGGGCACGGCGGCGTCTCTCGTTCTGAGGGCGGAAGGCGCCTGGGGCGGGCGCAGGCGCCTGAGAGGCGCTCTCAGAGGATAACGAGCGAGGCTTCGGATCGGATCAATGCGCGGTCAGGAGGGATCTCGGTACTCCCGAGGAGCGGGCTGCTCGATCAGCAGGATGCGCCGCCGCTCCCCGCTCAAGGAGCGAAGGTGAGCCAGAGCAGCAGGCCGTTCAGGACGATGAGGAAGACGGCGGCCAGAGCGGCGGCGAGGGTGGTGAACCAGCGGTTCGTCTGGTCGCCCATCAGGCGGCGGTCGCGCGTCAGGATCACGAGCGGCACGAGCGCGAAGGGGATGCCGAACGACAGGACCACCTGGCTGAGCACCAGCGCGCGCGTCGGGTCGAAGCCGATTGCGAGCACCAGGAGCGCCGGAATCAGCGTGACCAGACGACGGGCGACGAGCGGCACCCGCACCTGGAGCAGACCGTGCATGATCTCGGCCCCCGCGTACGCGCCGACCGAGGTCGAGGCGAGGCCGGAGGCGAGCAGGCCGACGGCGAACAGGGTCGCGACCACCGGGCCGAGCGCCGCTCCGATGGCCGCGTGGGCGCCCTCGAGGCTGTCGGTCCCGGCGACTCCCGCGAGGGAGTGCGCGGCGAGGAGCAGGATCGCGAGGTTCACGGTGCCGGCGATGGCGAGCGCGATCGTCACGTCGATCCGGGTGGCGACCAGGATCCTCCGGCGCGCGCCGACGCCCTCGACGTGGCCGAAGCGGTCCCGGGCGAGCGCGGAGTGGGCGTAGATCGCGTGGGGCATGACGGTCGCGCCCAGGATCGAGGCGGCGAGCAGCACCGACTCCGAGCCCTCGAAGCGTGGCACGAGACCGGCGACGGTCGCGCCCGCGTCCGGCGGATCGACGACCACGCCGACCGTGAAGCCGACGGCGATCAGCACCATCAGCGCCGTGATCACCCGCTCGAACGGCTGCGCCCCGCCCCGCGTCTGCACGAGCAGCAGCACCAGCGAGACCGCGCCGGTGACCACGCCGCCGGCCAGCAGAGGCAGTCCGAAGAGCAGGTTCAGCGCGATCGCACCGCCGATCACCTCGGCCAGGTCGGTCGCCATCGCGACCGTCTCGGCCTGCAGCCAGTAGGCCCGGCGGCCCCAGCGGCCGCGCAGGCGGTCGCCGAGCAGCTCGGGGAGGCTGCGGCCGGTCATCAGGCCGAGCTTCGCCGAGAGGTACTGGATGAGCCAGGCCATCAGGTTGCCGAGCACCACCACCCAGACCAGGAGGTAGCCGAACCGGGCGCCGGCCGTCATGTTGCTGGCGACATTGCCCGGGTCGAGGTAGGCGACTCCGGCGACCAGCGCCGGGCCGAGCAGGCGGAGGAGGTGGATGTCGGCCGGACGCCGCGGCGGTGCGGCGATCGGTGAGGTCATTCGGGGTCCGTTCCGGGTCGACGGCGGCGCTCGCGGACCCCCACGATAGGGCACCGGCGCGACCGGCGGCACTCCCGTCCCGAGACCGCTCCCTGTGCCTCCGCCCACCCCCGTCACACGCCCGGAGCCGGTTGCTACGCTGGCGGGATGAGCCTGGATCGCGCCCTTCCCGCACGCCCGGAGACCGGGATGGCCTACGCCGATTCGGTCCTCGACCTCATCGGCGACACTCCGCTGGTGAAGCTGGGCCCGGTCGCGGCGGGCGTGCAGGCGACCGTGCTGGTCAAGGTCGAGTACCTGAACCCCGGCGGCTCGTCGAAGGACCGCATTGCGACCCGCATCATCGACGCCGCCGAGCGCGACGGGCTGCTGAAGCCCGGCGGCACCATCGTGGAGCCGACCAGCGGCAACACCGGCATCGGCCTCGCCCTCGTCGCGCAGCAGCGCGGCTACCGCTGCGTGTTCGTGCTGCCGGACAAGGTGGGGGAGGACAAGCGCAACGTCCTCACCGCCTACGGGGCCGAGATCGTCGTGACGCCGACGGCCGTCGCTCCGGAGGACCCCGCCTCCTACTACTCCGTCTCGGACCGCCTCGCCCGCGAGATCCCCGGCGCCTTCAAGCCCAACCAGTACGCGAACCTCAACGGACCGCTCAGCCACTACGAGACCACGGGCCCCGAGATCTGGCGCGACACCGCCGGCCGGCTCACCCACTTCGTCGCG
The DNA here is from genome assembly GCF_002930955.1 of Rathayibacter sp. AY1A4. NCBI lineage: Bacteria > Bacillati > Actinomycetota > Actinomycetes > Micrococcales > Microbacteriaceae > Rathayibacter > Rathayibacter sp. AY1A4. The sequence goes on from NZ_PSTN01000020.1 coordinate 5,580, forward strand.
GGAGTCGGCACGGGCGGCACCATCAGCGGCGTCGGCCGCTACCTCAAGGAGGTGTCGGAGGGCCGCGTGCAGATCGTCGGCGCCGATCCCGAGGGCTCCGTCTACTCCGGCGGCGGCGGTCGCCCGTATCTGACGGAGGGCGTCGGCGAGGACTTCTGGCCGAGCGCGTACGACCCGAGCGTGGTCGACCGGATCATCGCCTCCAGCGACGCCGAGTCGTTCGCGATGACCCGCCGCCTCGCCCGCGAGGAGGGGCTGCTCGTCGGCGGATCGAGCGGGCTCGCCGTCTCCGTCGCGCTCAAGGCCGCCGCCGGTCTCGGGCCGGACGACGTCGTCGTCGTGCTCCTGCCGGACGGCGGGCGCGGCTACCTCGGCAAGATCTTCAACGACCGCTGGATGCGCTCCTACGGCTTCCTCGAGATGCGCGACGAGGGCACCGTCCGCGACGTGCTCCGCGCCAGGGCGGCGAGCGGGCAGGCCGACCTCCCGGCGCTCGTGCACGCGCACCCGACCGACACCATCCGCGACGCGATCGGCATCATGACCGAGTACGGCGTCTCGCAGCTCCCGGTGCTGACCGCCGAGCCGCCGGTCGTGATGGGCGAGGTCGTCGGAGCCGTCGACGAGCGCGAGCTGCTCGACCGCGTCTTCGCCGGATCCGCCTCGATGAACGACCCGCTCGGCGACTGCGTGGGCGACGCGCTCGCGCTGATCGGGCTCGGCGAGAGCATCACCGCCGCCCGCGCCGCGCTCACCGAGCACAGCGCCCTCCTCGTCACCGACGAGGGCAAGCCCGTCGCGGTGATCACCCGACAGGACCTCCTCACCTACGCCACGGCCTGACGGCCGCCGCCTCCGCACCTCCGACCCAGGGAGCCCGCACCATGCCCAAGAAGCAGCACTTCGACACCCGCGCCATCCACGCCGGCCAGGAGTTCGATCCGACCACCGGGGCGGTCGTGCCGCCCGTCTACATGACCTCCACGTTCGTCCAGGACGGCATCGGCGGTCTCCGGGGCGGCTACGAGTACGCCCGCTCGGCGAACCCGACGCGCGACTCGCTCCAGGAGCTCATCGCCTCGCTCGAGGGCGCGGACGTCGCCTACTCCTTCTCCTCCGGCCTCGCCGCCGAGGACACCCTGCTGCGCGCCGCCCTCGCGCCCGGCGACCACGTCGTCCTGGGCAACGACGCGTACGGCGGCAGCCACCGCCTGATCGACCGGGTGCACAGCGCCTGGGGCGTGCGCAACACGGCCGTCGACATGTCGAACCTCCGCGAGGTGCAGCGGGCGATCGTCCCCGGCGAGACGAAGATGCTCTGGGTCGAGACCCCGTCGAACCCGCTGATGACCATCAGCGACATCGCCGAGCTCGCCGACCTGGCCCACGCGCACGACCTGATCGTCGTCGTCGACAACACCTTCGCCTCCTCCGCCCTGCAGCAGCCGCTGGCCCTCGGTGCCGACGTGGTCGTGCACTCGACCACGAAGTACCTCGGCGGCCACTCGGACGTCGTCGGCGGCGCGCTCGCCCTGCGCTCGGGGCCGCTGGCCGAGAAGATCGCGTTCCTGCAGTTCGCGGTCGGAGCGATCTCGGGCCCGATGGACGCATGGCTCACGGTCCGCGGCATCAAGACCCTCGGGGTGCGGATGGAGCGCCACTCCGTCAACGCGCAGGCGGTCGCCGAGTTCCTCGTCGAGCACCCGGCGGTGACGGCCGTGCACTACCCGGGCCTGCCCTCGCACCCCGGCCACGAGCTGGCGAAGCGCCAGATGTCGCGGTTCGGCGGGATGCTCTCGCTCGAGCTCGCGACGCCGCGCGCGGCCCGGAAGTTCGCCGAGTCGACCGAGCTGTTCCAGCTCGCGGAGTCGCTGGGCGGCGTCGAGTCGCTGATCGGCTACCCGAGTGAGATGACGCACGCGTCGGTGAAGGGCACGCCGCTGGAGGTCTCGGAGTCGCTGGTGCGCCTCTCGGTGGGCCTCGAGGACTCGTCCGACCTGATCGCGGACCTGTCGGCGGCGCTGCCGAAGAAGTAGAGGCGGGAACGCCGCCCCGCGGGGCGGCATCTCGATGGTGCGCCCGATCCGGCCCCTGCCAGGATCGGGCGCATGACCTCCTCGCGCCGCTTCGTCGACCTCAGCCACACCGTCGCGGACGGGCTGGTGACCTACCCGGGCCTGCCCGCTCCGCGCATCCGGTCGCACCTCACGCGTGAGGCGTCCCGCGCCTCCTACGCGCCCGGCACCGAGTTCGCGATGGACGTCATCGAGATGATCGGGAACACGGGCACCTACCTCGACAGCCCGTTCCACCGCTACGAGGGCGGAGCCGATCTCGCCGCTCTCCGCCTCGAGACGCTGGTCGATCTGCCTGCCGTCGTGGTCGACGCGACCGGAGCCACCGGACGGGGCATCAGTGCGGACGCGGTCGCGGGACTCGACGTCCGCGGCGCCGCCGTCCTCCTCCGCACCGGCTGGGACGCGCACTTCGCCACGCCCGGGTACGGCAGGGGCGCCCCCTTCCTCAGCGGCGCGGCGGCGGAGTCGCTCGTCGCCGCCGGCGCGGTGCTGGTCGGCATCGACTCGGTGAACATCGACGACACGGAGTCGGGCGGATCGCGGCCCGCGCACTCGGCCCTCCTCGCCGCGGGAGTGCACGTCGTCGAGCACCTCACCGGCCTCGGCGGGCTGCCGGCGACAGGGGCGCACTTCACCGCCGTGCCGCCGAAGGTGCGGGGCTTCGGGACCTTCCCGGTGCGGGCCTTCGCGGTCGTCGACGAGCCCTGACCGGCGCAGGGCGCCCGGGCGCCTCCGGCTAACCTGGACCGATGCATCCCGCTCTCGCCGCCGTCGGCCGGCGCGTCCGGCCCCGCACGCGCCTCGCGGCGCTGGGCCGTCGTGTCCGCCCCCGCACGCGGCTGCGCTCCGCGGCCCGGGTCGTCCGCTCCGCCCCTCAGCGCCTCTCGGAGCGCCGCGCCGCCGTGATCGCCGCCCGGCCGATCGACCACCCCTCGCCCGCGCTCCGGCGCGAGCTGCTGCTGCTCGCCCTGGCCAACCGCTTCTCCCGCCGCTCCGCGGTCGATCCGGCGGGCGAGGTCGTGGTGACGATGACCACGCACGGCGAGCGGCTGCAGCGGGTCCACGTGGCGCTCGAGTCGATCGCCCGCGGCGACGCCCGGCCCGCGCGCCTGGTGCTCTGGCTCGACGACCCGGCCCTGCACGCCGACCTGCCCGCGCCGCTGCGCCGCCTCCGCCGCCGCGGCGTCGAGATCCGCCTGGTCGACGGCTACCGCGTGCACACGAAGTACTACCCGCACCTGCTCTCGGGCCGGGCGGGGGAGCGCGACCTCGTCACCTCCGACGACGACATCGTGTACCCGCGCACCTGGCTGAGGGGCCTGCTCGACGCCCGCTCGCGCTACCCCCGCGAGACCGTGCTCTGCTACCGCGCCCACCGGGTGGGGATCGTCGACGGCGCCGTCGCTCCGTACACGAGCTGGACCCCGGTCGCCGACACGCGCGCGTCGACCGACGTCTTCGGCACCTCCGTCTCCGGGCAGCTGCTGCCCGCTCCGCTCCTCGGCGAGATCGCCGCTCACGGGGACGCGTTCCGCGAGATCGCCCCGGACGCCGACGACATCTGGCTGCACGTGCGCGCGGTCGACGCCGGCTACCGGATCGCGCAGATCGAGCCCCGCGCCCAGCTGTTCCCGTTCGTGCCGCGGACGCAGCAGTCCGGGCTCTACCTCGTCAACTACTGGGACGGCGGCAACGACCGCCAGGCCCGCGCGGCCTACACGCCCGAGGTGACGGCGCGGATCGCGGCCGACGCCTCCGCGAGAGGGGAGGTGCGCTGATGCGCCTGCTGTTCGTGAGCAACCTCTATCCGCCGCAGGTGCTCGGCGGATACGAGATGACCTGCGCGCGCGTCGCGGAGGCGATGGCGGCCCGCGGCCACACCGTGCGCGTGCTGACCACGCCGACCTACCTGCCGCCGGAGCCCTCGGGCGTCGAGGTGCACCGCACGTTGAGCCTGCGCACCTACTTCCCGCTGCCGCAGACCGGCGGCGAGATCGCTCAGCTGCTGCACCACGAGAGCGCCGTCTCGCGGTTCGAGAACACCCGCATCCTGCTCGAGGAGCTGCGCGACTTCGCGCCGACCCACGTGGTGGCCTTCAACCTGCTCGGGATCGGCGGCCTCGCGCTGATCGACCTGCTGCGCGCGGTGGAGGCCCCGTGGATGTGGAACCTCGGCGACCGCATCCCGAACGCCCTGGTCGACGGGCTGCCCGAGCGCGTGCTCCGCGTCTACGGCGCTCACGCCCCCGACCACTTCGACCGCGGCGAGATCGTCGCGGTCAGCCGCTCCCTCGTCGACGCGATCGAGGCCGGCGGGCTGAGCCTGGGCGAGGTCGAGGTGATCGGGCGGGGAGTGTCCGTTCCCCCCGACACCGCGGAGCCGCGGCGCTACCGCGAGGGCGGGACCACCCGGTTCACGTTCGCCGCGTCGCTCGGCGAGCACAAGGGCGTCGGGCTGGTGCTGGAGGCGGCGGCGTCTCTCGCGGAGGAGACCCGCGACTTCCGCGTGGACCTCTACGGCGACGGAGACGTGGACGGCTGGCGCGCCCGGGCGGACGAGGCGGGCCTGGACGGCCTGGTCGAGTTCCACGGACCGACGCCCCACGCCGAGGTGCTCGCCGCGCACGGCCGCGCCGACGCGTTCCTCTTCCCGACCTGGGCCGGAGAGGCGTTCGGCGTCGCGCCGGTCGAGGCGGCCGCGGCGGGCGCCGTGCCGATCATGACGGCGGCCAGCGGAGTCGCGGAGTTCCTCATCGACGGGGTCGACTGCATCAAGATCACCCGCTCCGCCCCGGCGCTCCTCGAGGCGATGCGGGACGTGGCGAGCGGGGCGGTGGACCTCGAGGCGCTCGGTCGGCGGGGCCGGGCCGCGGCGCGCGGACCGCTCTCGTTCGAGCGGTCCGTCGAGCTGATCGAGGCATCGCTCGAGCGCCGCTCCCGGCCGGGCCTCGCCGACCGCCTCGCCGACACCACCCTCGAGGCCGACATCATGGACAAGGATCTGCGGGCGATGGACGTGCTCCACCGCCGCTTCTCCGGACGGGACCACGACGATGACCACTGACCACGACTTCCTCCAGGACCCCGGCTCCGCGCCCACCCGGCTCGGCCGCGGCGGCGTCGTGCTCCGCGACGCCGTGCACCGGCTGGTCGCCCCCTGGTTCGAGCAGGCGCGGCTGCGCACGGAGGAGCTGCGCGCCGAGACGGCGGCCCTGCGCGACGAGGTGGCCGGGCTCCGCGGCGAGCTGAGTGCGGTGCAGGGCGACGTCTCCGTGCTGCGCGACGAGTCGGCGGGCCTCCGGGCGGCGCTGGACGAGCTCAGCGCGTCGGTCGCGGCCGACCGAGCCTCGTCCGAGGCGGCGGGTGCGGCGGCCGCCGAGCAGGCCGCCGACACCGCGGCGGCTCTCGACGAGCGCGTCCGCGGGGTCGAGCTCGAACTGCGGGCGGTCACCCGGCGCCTCGCGGAGGCGCTCGACCGCTGAGGCGGCGAGGCCCGGTTTTCGCGGCGATCAGGCGGGGACCGCCGTCCGCGCGAGCAGCTCGGCGATGCGCCCGGTGCAGCCGCCGCAGCCCGTGCCGGCGCGGGTCGCCCGCCCGACGCAGGCGACCGTCCCGTGTCCCGCCGCAGCCGCATCGGTGATCACCGCCGCCGTCACGCCGTTGCACCAGCAGACCGTGGCATCGGGGGCGAACGGATCGCCGGTCGCCGCGGCGCCCGCATCCGGGGCGTCCAGACGCAGGAGGCTCGACCGGTCCGCCGGCAGCTCCGAGCCCCGCTCGAAGAGGAGGCTGAGCTCGGCGCCGACCCTGGGCAGACCCACCGAGACGAACCCGCGCAGCACTCCTCCCGCGGTCACGAGCTTGGCGTAGCCCCCGCGGGCGGGGTCAGCCCATAGCGTCACTTCGAGGTGCTCCTCGCCCGGGCGGTGCGGGTCCCACGGCTCCGGGGCCACGTCGCCTCCTGCCACGAGGTCGACGCCCTCGGCCTTCAGCATCACGACCGCCGGTCGGGCGTCGGGGACGCGCTCCTCGCCGCAGCGGCCCTCCGCCTCCGCCCGGATCCGCGCTGCGAGCCGGTCCGCCTGCTCCCATCCCGGACCGATCAGTCCGCTCGGTCCGCCGGGCACGCGGCCGTCGGGGAGGGCCGAGCCGCGGGGGGCGACGTGCGCGCAGTCACCGATCGCGAAGACGTCCGGGTCGCTCCAGCTGCGCAGCTGCTCATCGACGAGGATCCCGGTCGAGACGGCGAGCTCCGCGCCCGCGGCCAGCTCGACCCGCGCACCGACACCGCACGAGAGCACCAGCAGATCCCCCTCGATCTGCTTGCCGTCAGCGCAGACGAGCGCCTGGAAGTGCGCACGGCCGCGGTCGTCGTGCGCGAGCAGGACGCTCTCGGACCGGGCGTGCGCCACCATCTCGACGCCGGCCGCGCGGGCGGCCGCGGCCAGCATCCGCCCCCCGCCCGTGTCGAGATTGCGGGCCATCGGGATGTCGCCGTGGAAGACGACCACCACCTGCGCGCCCTGCTCGGCGGCGGCGAGGGCGAACTCGATCCCGAGCACTCCCGCCCCGAGCACGACGAGGCGAGCGCCGGAGCGCACGGCCTCGCGGACCACCCGGGCGTCGGCCAGGTCTCGCAGCGCCACCACCCTCTCCGGGAGGGGCCGGGAGCCCGCGTCGAGCGACTCCGGATCGGCTGCGCGCACCGTCCGCTCACGTCGGGCCCGCTCCATCCCGGCGAGGGTCGGCACGTTCGCCCGGGCGCCGGTCGCCAGGACGAGGCGGTCGTAGGGGAGCCGCTCGCCGTCGTGCAGCCGCACGACGTTCCGCGCGCGGTCGATCCCCACGACGGCCGCTCCCAGGCGCAGGACGACGCCCGCCGCCTCCGCCGCCGTCCGGTCGCCGAGGTCGAGGCGCTCGCGGGTCGCCCGGCCGACGGCGTACTCCGCGAGCAGGACACGGTTGTAGGGGTCGTCGCTCTCGGCGCCGACGACCGTCAGCGCGACCAGACCGGCCCGCACGGCCGGTAGCAGCTCCTCGACGAAGCGCGAGCCGACGGGGCCGTAGCCGATCAGGACGATCCGCTCGGGAGGTGTCTCAGGCATGTGCCGTCCCTTCCGCGCGGACCCAGACCCGCGTGCGCTTGAACTCGGGCATCGACGACACCGGGTCCACGACGGCCTCGGTGAGGAGGTTCGCGCACTGCTCACCCGCGTAGTGGAAGGGCAGGAACACCGTGTCGTGGCGGATGTCCGCGGTGACGCTCGCGCGGGCGCGGACCACGCCGCGCGCGTTCCCGATCGCCACAGGTGCTCCGTCGCGGACGCCGAGCCGGGAGGCGGTCGCCGGGTGGATCTCGAGCCGAGCCTCGGGGCGGGCCGCATCGAGCTCCGCGACCCGCCGGGTCTGGGTGCCCGACTGGTACTGCTGGAGGTAGCGGCCGGTCACCAGGGTCAGCTCCTCGCCGCGGTCCACGACGACGGGGACGGCGGGGATGACGGCGACCAGGCGCGCCCGGCCGTCGGGGTGCCCGAAGCGCTCAGCGAAGAGGCGCGGCGTCCCCGTGCCGCCCGCGGGGTAGGGCCAGTGGGCGGCGATCCCGGTGTCGAGCAGGGCGTGCGAGAGGCCGGAGTAGTCGGCCACGCCTCCCGCGGACGCGCGGGCCAGCTCGTCGAACACCTCCGAGGGGACCGCCGACCAGCTCGAGGGGGCGTCGAGACGGCGCGCCAGCTCGCTCATGATCCAGAGCTCGCTGCGCACTCCTGCCGGCGGGTCTATCGCCCGGCGGCGGCGGAGCACCCGGCCCTCGAGCGAGGTCATCGTGCCCTCCTCCTCCGCCCACTGCGGCACCGGGAGCACCACATCGGCCAGCGCGGCGGTCTCGGAGAGGAAGAAGTCGCAGACGACCAGCGTGTCCAGGGCCTCGAGCCCGGCGCGGACGGCGTCGGCGTCCGGGGCCGAGACGACCACGTTGGAGCCGTGCACCAGCAGGCAGTGCACGGAGCGTCCGAGCTCGGCGAGCAGGGCGGTGGCGGGCAGCCCTGGGCCCGGGATCGATTCGGGCGTCACGTCCCAGACGGCGGCGACGTGGCGCCGCGCCTCCGGATCGCGGATGGAGCGGTACCCCGGGAGCTGATCGGCCTTCTGGCCGTGCTCGCGTCCGCCCTGGCCGTTGCCCTGACCGGTGAGCGTGCCGTACCCCGACCCCTCGCGGCCCACCAGGCCGAGCACGAGAGCGAGGTTGATCGCGGCGGTCGCGGTGTCGGTGCCGTCGACGTGCTGCTCGACCCCGCGGCCGGTCAGCACGAACGACCGCCCCGCGGCGAGCCGGCGCGCGAGGGAGCGGAGGAGCGTGGTCGGCACGCCCGTGACCGCGGACGTGCGCTCCGGCCACCACGCCGAGACGCTGCGGCGCACCGCCTCGGCGCCGGTCGTGCGCGCGGCGAGGTAGGCGGTGTCGGCGAGGCCCTCGGCGAAGACCAGGTGGGTCAGCCCGAGCAGGAGCGGCAGATCCGTCCCCGGGGCGGGCTGCAGATGCGTGCCGGCGCCGTCCTCCGTCAGCCGCGCGGTGGCCGAGCGGCGCGGGTCGACGACCACCAGGCCGCCCCGCGAGCGGGCACCGGCGAAGTGGGCGAGCAGCGGCGGCATCGTCGCGGCGACGTTCGAGCCCAGGAGCAGGATCGTGTCGGCGTCGTCGAGATCGGACACCGGGAACGGCAGTCCGCGATCGACGCCGAAGGCGCGGTTGCCGGCCGCCGCGGCCGAGGACATGCAGAAGCGGCCGTTGTAGTCGATCCGGGAGGTGCCGAGAGCGATCCGAGCGAACTTCCCGAGCTGGTAGGCCTTCTCGTTGGTGAGGCCCCCGCCGCCGAAGACGGCCACCGCGTCGGCGCCGTGCCGCTCCCGGACGCCGCGCACCGCCCCGGCGACCGCGTCGAGCGCCTCCTCCCACGACGCCTCCGCGAGGACGCCGTCGGCGCCGCGCAGCAGCGGGGAGACCAGGCGCTGTCCGCTCGCCAGCAGCTCGGCGGAGGTCCAGCCCTTGGCGCAGAGCCCGCCCCGGTTCGTCGGGAACTCCCTCCCCTCGACCGCCACGGGTACGGGGCCCGCCGCGGGTGTCAGCGTCATCGCGCACTGCAGGGCGCAGTACGGGCAGTGGGAGTCGGTCGAGGCGGGGGCGCTCATCGTCAGATCCGGGTCCCCGTCTTCGCGGCGAGGCGGAGGTAGACGCCGGCCGTGATCGCGAGCATCACCGCATAGGCGCCGACGAACCAGCCCAGCGCCGTCGTGTAGTCGCCGAACTCGGTCTTGGAGAAGCCGAGCAGCTGGGGGATCACGAAGCCGCCGTAGGCGCCGATCGCCGAGATCAGGCCGAGCGCCGCGGCGGACGTGCGCTGGGCGCCGATGCCGTCGTCACCGCGCTGGCGGGCGCGGAGGGCGAACACCGTGGGGATCATGCGGTAGGTCGCGCCGTTGCCGATGCCGGCCGCCGAGAAGAGCACGAGGAAGCAGGCGAGGAAGAGCCAGAAGCTGCCGAGCGGCAGTGTCGCGATCACGCCGAGGATCCCGGCGCCCATGGCGACGAAGGCGAGGACCGTGACAGGCGCTCCGCCGAAGCGGTCGGCCAGACGGCCGCCGGAGGGGCGGGACAGCGAGCCCACCAGGGAGCCGAGGAACGCGAGGCCGACCGTCGCCGAGCCGACGGCGAAGCCGGAGAACTCGGGGAAGGTGTCGGCGATGAGCTTCGGGAACACGCCGGCGAATCCGATGAAGGACCCGAAGGTCCCGATGTAGAGCACGGCCAGCAGCCAGAGGTGCGGCTCGCGGAGCGCGGCGAGGGAGGCGGCGACGTCGGACTTCGCGGTCGAGAGGTTGTCCATGCGCTTGGCGGCGCCGATCATCGCGACGACGATCAGGGGGACCCAGAGGAAGCCGGCGATCGGCAGGTTCAGCGTGGCCGCGGCGCCGACGGTGATCGCGATCGGCACGACGAGCTGCGCGACGGAGGCGCCCAGGTTGCCGCCCGCGGCATTGAGCCCCAGAGCCCAGCCCTTCTGCGCGTGCGGGTAGAAGAAGGTGATGTTCGCCATCGAGCTGGCGAAGTTGCCGCCGCCGAAGCCGGCGAGCGCGGCCACCAGGAGCATGACGCCGAACGGGGTCTCCGGATTCGAGACCGCGATGCCGAGTCCGACGCTCGGGATCAGCAGGAGGCCCGCCGACACGATCGTCCAGTTGCGGCCGCCGAAGCGGGGGACCATGAACGTGTACGGGATCCGGAGGGTGGCGCCGACGAGGCTCGGCATCGAGATGAGCCAGAAGATCTGCCCGGTGTCGAAGGCGAACCCGGCCGCCGGCAGCGAGACGACGACGACCGACCAGAGCTGCCAGACGACGAAGCCGAGGAACTCGGCGAAGATCGACCACCTCAGATTGCGAGCGGCGACGGAGCGTCCCTCCGCCTCCCACTGGGCGGGGTCCTCGGGGTTCCAGCCGTCGATCCAGCGGCCCGGCCGTCGGATGATGCCGGTGGAAGTGGCGGCGGTCGTGGGGGCGGTGGTCGGGGGTGCAGCAGTCATCGTGGTCCTCCGGAGGGTGGGCGGCGCGCGCGAGGGCGCGCTCGGGACGGGGAGGTGGAGCGGTGGTGGTGCGGGGAGGAGGCGTCAGGCGTTGCGCCCGAACAGCTCCGAGACGATGTCGACCAGCTCGCGGGCGGGCGGATCGACGGCGGTGAGGAGGGGAGCGGAGGCGAGGTCGGCCCCCGCGGAGGCGGCCAGGCCGGCGAAGTAGCCGGGCGCGAGCAGGTAGGTGGCGACCACGACGCGCGCGCCGGGGTGGGCGGCGCGCTCGGCGGCGACCGCCTCCGCGACCCGCGGCTCGGCGGCCGAGATGAACGAGGTGCTCACCTCGCGGCCGAGCTCGGCGGCGAGGAGGCGGCCGGTGGTCCAGCAGTCCGCGACGGCACCGGCGTCGCTCGAGCCGGCGGCGGCGAGCACGACGCGGTCGCCGTCGTCGAGCCCTGCCTCGTGGAGCCGGCGGGCGAGCACGCGCGCCAGGCGGGGATCGGGTCCGAGCGCGCCCGAGACCCGCACCGGCCGCTCCGCCTCCGCCGCGGCCTCGGCGAGGTCGACGTGCACGTGGTAGCCGGCCGAGAGCAGCAGCGGCACGACCACCGCCGGCCGGCCCGGCTCGAGAGAGCCCAGGGTCGCGGGGACGTCGGGCTGCTGCACGTCGACGAAGGAGTCGAGCACGTCCAGCGCCGGGTTGGCCCGGCGGACCGCCTCGACCAGCGCGGCGACGGCATGCCTCCCGTCGTCGTCGGAGGTCCCGTGGGACGCGGCGACCAGAGCGGTCCGCTGGGCGACCTCGATCGTGCCGTCGCTCTCGCGCACCTGCCAGGTGGCGAGGTGCAGCTCCGCTCGTGTGAAGCAGGCGCCGGTCTCGAGGTCGAAGACGTCCTTGTGCAGGGGGGAGGCGATCGTGGGCCGCTGCACCCCGTCGACCAGACGCGAGCCGACGATGCCGCGCGAGAGCACGGCCGCGCCGGTCGCGGGGTCGAGGTTCGAGACGGCCCGCACCCGCCCGTCGGGCAGGAGGAACAGGGCGAGCTGCACACCGCCGACCAGGGCGGCCTCGCCCCAGAGCGGCTCGAGGTCGCCGACGGCGCAGACCGGCACCCAGGTGGTGGCGGTCGCGGGGGCGAGCCGATCGAGGAGGGTCATCGCTGCGCCTTCTTCCTGCGGGTGGGCCACCGCATCCGGTCGGACGCGATGAGGCAACGGTAGGGATCGCGCGTTTCGTGCGAGCACGCCTCCGATGTCACGGGCGTAACGAAGCCCTCACGGCCTGCGGCGCTCGCCGAGAGGCGCGCGTCACACGCTGTTACACCGGGGCAACGGCGGGGAAACGGGCCGTCCCTACGGTGGACGTCATGACTCCTGGAGCGAACCCCGCCGCCCGGCCCCGACGCGTGCTCGTCGTCGGAGCGGGACCCGCCGCGCACCGCCTGGTCGACGCGCTCGTCGCCCGGGCCGGCGACCAGGCGCTGGAGATCACCGTCCTCGGCGAGGAGGTGCACCGTCCCTACGACCGCGTCGCACTCTCGAAGCGCCTCGACGGCGAGCACGACCTGACTCTGGGCGACGGCGCTCTGTGGGAGTCGGCGCGGCTGATCACCTCCTCCCGTGTCGTCGCGATCGATCCCGACCGCCTGCGCGTCGAGCTCGCGGACGGCCGCTCCCTCGAGGGCGACGAGATCGTCCTGGCGACGGGCTCCTCCGCCACGGTCCCGCCGATCGAGGGCGCCGAGCACGGCCGCGTCTACCGCACGCTCGAGGACGTGGACGGGCTCGTCGCCGAGCTCGCCGCGTTCCGCGCCCGGCGCGGCCGCCCCGCGATCGTGGTCGTGGTCGGCGGCGGTCTGCTCGGCCTCGAGGCGGCGGGAGGCGCGCACCGGCTCGGTGCGCGCACCGCCCTCGTCCACTCCGGCCGCTGGCTGATGAGCGCGCAGCTCGACGAGGGCGCCGGACAGGCCCTCGGCCGCATCATCTCGGCGCAGGGGATCGCGCTGCACCTCGGCAACCGGCCCACCGCGATCCTCACCTCGCCGACAGGGACGGTGCTCGGCGTCGCGCTGACCGACGGCAGCAGCATCAGCGGCGATCTCGTGGTCTTCTCCATCGGGATCACGGCGCGCGACGAGCTCGCCCGGGCGGCCGGGATCGAGGTCGCACCGCGCGGAGGCGTGGTCGTCGACGAGGCCTGCCGCACCAGCCGAGCGGGAGTCTGGGCCATCGGCGAGGTCGCCGCGATCGACGGCCGCACCGTCGGGCTCGTCGCACCCGCCAACGCGATGGCGGAGGTTGTCGCCGACCGGATCCTCGGCGGCGACGCGACCTTCCCGGGGGTCGACGACGCCACCAAGCTCAAGCTCTCGGGCGTGGAGGTCGCCAGCTTCGGCGACGCCCTCGGCACCACGGAGGGAGCGCTCGAGGTCGTCTACGCCGATCCGGCCCGCGGTCTCTACCAGAAGGTCGTCGTCTCGGACGATGCGCGCACGCTGCTCGGCGGGATGTTCGTCGGCGACGCGGGCCCCTACTCCTCCCTCCGCCCGCTGCTGGGGCGCGAGCTGCCGGCCGAGCCCGGCGCCTACCTCGCGGCGGCGGGGGCGGAGGCGCCCTCGGGCGACCTTCCGGACGACGCCCAGGTCTGCTCGTGCAACAACGTCTCGGTCGGCGAGGTCCGCCACGCGATCGGCGAGGGGTGCACCGAGCTGGGGCCGCTCAAGGCCTGCACCCGCGCGGGCACCCAGTGCGGATCGTGCGTGCCCCTGGTGAAGAAGCTGCTCGACACGGAGCTGATCCGTGCGGGCGTCGAGGTCTCCCGCGCCCTCTGCGAGCACGTGGCGCTCAGCCGCAGCGAGCTGTTCGAGTCGGTCCGCATCCTCGGGCTGCACTCGGCCGAGCAGGTGATGGAGCGCTTCGGCTCCGGGCTGGGCTGCGACGTGTGCAAGCCGGTGATCGCCTCCGTCCTCGCCACCCAGACGAACGCCTACATCCTCGACGGCGGCCAGGCGCCGCTGCAGGACACCAACGACCGCGCCCTGGCCAACATGCAGAAGGACGGCACCTACTCCGTCGTCCCGCGGATCCCCGGGGGCGAGATCACGCCGGCGAAGCTCAAGGTGATCGCCGAGGTCGCCGAGCAGTACGGCCTCTACACGAAGATCACCGGCGGGCAGCGGATCGACATGTTCGGCGCCCGCCTCGAGCAGCTGCCCGAGATCTGGCGCCTCCTCGTCGACGCCGGCTTCGAGTCGGGTCAGGCGTACGGCAAGTCGCTGCGCACGGTCAAGTCGTGCGTCGGATCGACCTGGTGCCGCTTCGGAGTCCAGGACGCGGTCGGGATGGCGGTCTTCCTCGAGGAGCGGTACCGGGGTCTCCGCTCGCCGCACAAGTTCAAGCTCGGGGTCAGCGGCTGCGCCCGCGAGTGCGCCGAGGCGCGGGGGAAGGACATCGGCGTCATCGCGAGCGACCTCGGCTGGAACCTCTACGTCGGCGGCAACGGCGGCTACCAGCCGGCGCACGCCCAGCTGCTCGCGCAGGACCTCGACGACGAGACCCTGGTGCGCTACATCGACCGCTACGTCATGTACTACGTGCGCACGGCCGAGCGGCTCCAGCGCACCGCCCGCTGGCAGGAGGAGCTCCCCGGCGGACTCGAGCACGTGCGCGAGGTGGTCTGCGAGGACTCGCTCGGCATCGCCGCCGAGCTGGAGGCCGCCATGGCCACGCACGTCGACACCTACGTCGACGAGTGGGCGGCGACCCTCGCCGATCCCGACCGGCTCCGCCGCTTCCGCTCCTTCGTGAACGCCCCGGACACCGCGGATCCGCGTGTCGCGACCGTGCGCGAGCGCGGGCAGGTCCGGCCCGCCGGCCGGGACGAGAGACCGGACGGACCCGTGCTGGTCGCGGGGCCGAGGATCCCCGTCGGTCCGGCCGGGATCGGATCGGACTCGTGATGCAGCTCTCCCTCGACCTCGACCTCGCCGGACGCCGTGTGCTCGTGATCGGCACAGCCTCCGGGACCCGCCGCGTGCTCGCCCGCTACCGAGCCGCCGGCGCACTCGTCGAGCGGCACGAGGCGGAGGACGCGCTCACCCCGGCGCCCCCGGCCCTGATCGTGTGGGTGGAGGGGCCGGCGCCGCTCCGAGCAGCGGCGGCCGAGCTCTGCCCCTGGATCGTCGACGAGGCCCCCGCGCCGACCCGGCCGGTCGGGCACGTCAGCATCGTCGGCGGCGGCCCCGGCGATCCGGATCTGATGACCCTCGCCGCCCGCCGCGCCCTCCGCGACGCGGACGTGGTGCTCTACGACCGGCTCGGTCCGCACGAGGGCCTGGCCGAGTGGGCGCCCGGCGCCGAGCTGATCGACGTCGGCAAGACGCCGGGTCATCATGCGGTGCCGCAGCACGAGATCGAGCGGCTGATGATCGAGCGGGCCCTCGCGGGTCTGGACGTCGTGCGCCTGAAGGGCGGCGATCCGTTCGTGTTCGGCCGCGGGTCGGAGGAGGTGCGCGCGTGCCGGCTCGCCGGCGTCGGCTCCACGGTCGTCCCCGGAGTGACCAGCGCGATCTCGGTGCCCGCCGCCGCCGGGATCCCGGTCACCCACCGCGAGGTCAGCAGGGCCTTCACCGTGGTCTCGGGCCATGCGCCGTTCAGCGAGCAGGAGCTCGGCCATCTGGCCGGGCTGGGCGGGACGATCGTGGTGCTGATGGGCGTGAACACCCTCCCGCACCTCGTCGCCGGGCTGCAGCGCGCCGGGATGCGCGCCGACACGCCCCTCGCGATCGTCGAGCGGGGCTGGTCGCGCGACCAGCGCACGACTGTCTCGTCGGTCGGCGGAGTGCTCGGCCTGCTCGCCGAGCTGGCACCGCGCTCGCCCGCCGTGATCGTCATCGGCGAGGTGGTCCGGCAGGCCGCGTGCCATGATGCGGGGGACCCCGAGAGCATCGCCCGAGCGGTCGATGCACTGACCGCGTGAGACCCCGAGGGGGCCGAGCATGACCGGCACCGATCCCGACGCCGCCGTGGGGTTCCGACCCGACCAGCTGGACGGCTTCCGCATCGGGGTCACCTCCGACCGCCGCTCCGAGGACCTGATCGCCGCGTTCGAGCGCCGCGGTGCCGCCGTCACGCACGCCCCCACCATCCGAATGCGCGGCGTCGACACCGAGGGCGCGCTCGAGGAGGAGACCCGCGCCATCGTCGCCGCCCGTCCCGACGTGCTCCTCGCCACCACCTCCTACGGCCTGCGGCGCTGGCTCGAGGCCGCGGACGCCGCGGGGATCGAGCTGGCCGACGCGCTGTCCTCCGCGCGGATCCTCGTCCGCGGACCCAAGGCGCGCGGAGCGATCCGTGCGGCGGGTCTCGACGACCACGGGATGAGCGAGCGCGAGACGACCACCTCCCTCGTCGACCTGGCTCTGCGCGAGGGCGTCGCCGGCCGCACGATCGCGGTGCAGCTGCACGGATTCACCGACCCGGCTCAGCTGCAGCGTCTCCGCGACGCCGGCGCCCGGGTGCTCACGGCCGCGCCCTACCGCTGGAGCGTGCACGAGGACTCCGCCCGGGTGCTGCGGCTGATCGACGCGGTCTGCGGAGGGGGCATCGACGCCGTCACCTTCACCAGCGCGCCGGCGGTGGAGGCGCTCTTCACGGTCGCGGAGGCCGCGGGCCGCCTCGACGACCTCCAGGCGGCCTTCCGCGAGACGGTGGTCGCCGCCGCCGTCGGCCCGGTGACCGCAGCACCCCTGGTCGAGGCGGGGATCCTCCCGGTCGTGCCGGACCGGTTCCGGATGGGCGCGCTCATCCGCCTGACCTGCGAGCACCTCGAGCAGGCGTCGCCCCGCATCGAGACGGCCTTCGGCACTCTCGAGCTCCGAGGCCGGCACGCGGTCCTGGCCGGGACCCGGGTGGCGCTGACCCCGGTCGCGCTCGCGCTGTTCCGGACTCTCGTCGCCGCCGAGGGCGCGACCGTCGCGCGTCACGTCCTCGCGGCCTCCGCGCCGGAGGCTCTCGACGACCACGCGGTCGACGTCGCCGTCAGCCGCCTCCGTCAGGCCCTCCCCGAACCGCGGCTCGTGGCGACGGTGATCAAGCGCGGCTACCGGCTCGCGACCCCGCTCTGAGCGGCGGCGCGGTGCCACACTGAGCGCGTGGGCAGGCTGAGGGTCGTCGTCGCGCCCGACTCCTTCAAGGGGTCGGCGAGCGCGGTCGAGGTCGCACGGGCGATCGCCGAGGGCTGGAGCGCTGCGCGCGCGGGAGACGAGATCGTCCTCGCGCCGATGGCCGACGGGGGAGAGGGCACGGTCGAGGCCTTCGCACTCGCGGTCCCGGGGTCGCTTCGGCGGCCGGTCGTCGTGCCCGGCCCGGACGACCGGCCGGTCCGCGCCTGGTGGCTGCTGCTCCCCGACGGGACAGCCGTCGTCGAGCTCGCCTCCACGAGCGGCATCACGCTGCTCGACCCGCTCCGACCGCTCACCGCGCACACGCGCGGCTTCGGCCGCGCGATCGCCGCCGCCCTCGACGCGGGGGCGGACGCCCTGCTGCTGGCGATCGGCGGCAGCGCCTCGACCGACGGCGGAGTCGGAGCGCTCCGCGAGCTCGGCGCGCGCTTCTCCACCGCCTCCGGCCGCGACCTCGGCGAGGGAGGCGGTGCGCTGCCCGCGCTCGCCGCCGCCGACCTCCGCGGGCTGCGTCCTCTGCCGCCCGGAGGCGCTGTCGTGCTCAGCGACGTCGCGACCCCGCTGCTCGGCGACTCCGGGGCGGCGAGCGTCTTCGGACCGCAGAAGGGGGCCGGCCCCGAGGACGTCCTCCTCCTCGAGAGCGGCCTCCGCCGTCTCGCCGCGCACCTGGACGCGGATCCCGATGCGCCGGGCTCCGGGGCGGCGGGCGGGACGGGCTTCGGGCTGCTCGCCTGGGGCGCGCGCCCGACCTCCGGCGCCGACGCCGTCGGACGGGCGATCGGGCTCCCGGCGCTCCTCGCGGGCGCGGACGTCGTCATCACGGGGGAGGGGCGCTTCGACGCGCAGTCCGCCGCCGGCAAGGTCCCGGTGCACGTCCTCGCGCTCGCCGAGGCGGCCGGGGCGCGGACGCTCCTCGTCGCCGGGGCGATCGCGGCGCCGACTCCCGGCTTCACCGCGGCGGTGTCGCTGACGGAGGCGGCGGGCTCCTCGTCCGCGGCCCTCGCGGACCCGCTCCCGCACCTGCGCGCCGTCGCCCGGGAGTGGGCCGCGCAGCTCCTCTGACCGTTCGCGGTGTCGGTGGTCGGGCGTACCGTCCGGGCATGCCCCGCGATGCGATCCGACCACCACATCTTGTGGTCGAGCCGCCGCGCGGACCCCACCGGTCGGGCATGCCGACACGCCGTGGCGCGTTGTACACAGTGAACGGGATCCTTCTGTCCACACCTGTGGATGGTTCGTCCGGATCCGCGTCCTTCCGCGGTTCCACGGGCTCCGGCCTGTGGATGAACGGGGGAGGAACCGGTGGATAACTACACGGCTGTAACTACTACGTCTAGTGGGCTGACACCGGCCCGCCCCCTATATGTAGTATTGCTGAGCAGGTCGGAGCGAGAGCCCCACCGGCACCCAGAACTCACCCGGACCACCCTCCGACCCCGCCCGCATCGCGAGCCGCCGGTCGGGGAGCGGCACCGGGACACCCCCTCCGAAAGGCGACACCCATGGCTGTGACGGTCTACACCAAGCCCTCCTGCGTCCAGTGCACCGCGACGTACCGCGCCCTCGACAGCAAGGGCATCGACTACGAGGTGTTCGACCTCTCCGTGGACGAGAAGGCCCTCGAGGCCGTCAAGGCCCTCGGCTACCTCCAGGCGCCGGTCGTCATCACGGACGACGACCACTGGTCCGGCTTCCGCCCCGACAAGATCGCGACCCTCTGAGGCGCACGGGCGGCGATCCGCGGCGTCGTCGGCGGGCGCCGTAGCGCCGCTGCGGCTTCCTCCTCCGCCTTGCGGCTCACCGCGCAGCCGCCTCGGAGGCGGGACCGAGAACAGCAGCTGACGGGGAGAGGGGCCCAAGGATGAGCGGGCTCGTGTACTTCTCCAGCAGCTCGGGGAACACGCACCGGTTCATCGAGAAGCTCGGACGGCCGGCGCAGCGCATCCCGCTCCACGCCCGCCGCGACGGAGCCGCCCTCGACACGCTCCACGTCCACGAGCCGTACGTGCTCGTCCTCCCCACCTACGGCGGCGGCAACGGCGGAGGAGCGGTCCCCAAGCAGGTCATCCGGTTCCTCAACGATCCGTGCAACCGCTCCCTGATCCGCGGCGTCATCGGCGCCGGCAACACGAACTTCGGCGAGGCGTACTGCCTCGCCGGCGACATCATCGCCCGCAAGTGCGAGGTGCCGCACCTCTATCGATTCGAAGTATTCGGAACACCCGACGACGTCCGCGCCGTCGACGAAGGATTGGACACGTTTTGGACGCAGCAGTGATCGACGCTCCCCGCGACGCCGCACAGATGGACTACCACTCGCTCAACGCGATGCTGAACCTCTACGGCCCGAACGGAGAGATCCAGTTCGACAAGGACCGCGAGGCCGCTCGCGAGTTCTTCCTGCAGCACGTCAACCAGAACACGGTGTTCTTCCACACGCTCAAGGAGCGCCTCGACTACCTGGTCGAGAAGGAGTACTACGAGCAGGCCGTGCTCGACCACTACTCGTTCGAGTTCATCCAGCAGCTCAACGACCTGGCGTACTCGAAGAAGTTCCGCTTCGCGACCTTCCTCGGCGCGTTCAAGTACTACACCTCGTACACGCTCAAGACGTTCGACGGGAAGCGCTACCTCGAGCGCTTCGAGGACCGCGTCGTGATGACCGCCCTCGGCCTCGCCCAGGGCGACGAGACGCTCGCGACCGCCCTCGTCGAGGAGATCGTCGCCGGCCGCTTCCAGCCCGCGACCCCGACCTTCCTCAACACAGGCAAGGCCCAGCGCGGCGAGCTCGTCTCCTGCTTCCTGCTGCGCATCGAGGACAACATGGAGTCGATCGCCCGCGGCATCAACTCCGCGCTCCAGCTCTCCAAGCGCGGCGGCGGCGTCGCCCTCTCGCTCTCGAACATCCGCGAGGCCGGCGCCCCGATCAAGCAGATCGAGAACCAGTCCTCGGGCATCATCCCCGTGATGAAGCTCCTCGAGGACAGCTTCAGCTACGCCAACCAGCTCGGCGCGCGCCAGGGCGCGGGAGCGGTGTACCTCTCGGCGCACCACCCCGACATCCTCCGCTTCCTCGACACCAAGCGCGAGAACGCCGACGAGAAGATCCGCATCAAGACGCTCTCCCTCGGCGTCGTCGTGCCCGACATCACGTTCGAGCTCGCGAAGAACAACGAGGACATGTACCTCTTCTCGCCCTACGACGTCGAGCGCGTCTACGGCATCCCCTTCGGCGACATCTCCCTCTCGGAGAAGTACCGCGAGATGGTCGACGACCCGCGCATCAAGAAGACCAAGATCTCGGCGCGCGAGTTCTTCCAGACCATCGCCGAGATCCAGTTCGAGTCGGGCTATCCCTACATCGTGTTCGAGGACACGGTGAACCAGGCGAACCCGATCAAGGGCCGCATCAACATGTCCAACCTCTGCTCCGAGATCCTCCAGGTCAACACTCCGACGACCTACAACGAGGACCTCTCCTACGCGCAGATCGGCAAGGACATCTCCTGCAACCTCGGATCGCTGAACATCGCGCTGACGATGGACTCGCCCGACTTCGGCCGCACCATCGAGACCGCTATCCGCGGCCTCACCTCGGTGTCCGACCAGTCGCACATCACCTCGGTCCGCTCGATCGAGGACGGCAACGACAAGTCGCACGCCATCGGCCTCGGCCAGATGAACCTGCACGGCTACCTCGCCCGCGAGCGGATCCACTACGGATCCGAGGAGGGCATCGACTTCACCAACATCTACTTCTACTCGGTGCTGTTCCACGCCCTGCGCGCCTCCAACAACCTCTCCATCGAGCGCGGCACCACCTTCGAGGGCTTCGCCGACTCGAAGTACGCCTCGGGCGAGTTCTTCGACACCTACACCGAGAAGGAGTGGGCGCCGGCCACCGAGCGCGTCTCCCGCCTCTTCGCCGACTCGGGCATCGCGGTCCCCACCCGGGACGACTGGCGTGCGCTCAAGGCCTCGGTCATGGAGCACGGCATCTACAACCAGAACCTGCAGGCCGTCCCGCCGACCGGCTCGATCTCGTACATCAACAACTCGACGTCCTCGATCCACCCGATCGCGTCGAAGATCGAGATCCGCAAGGAGGGCAAGCTCGGCCGCGTCTACTACCCGGCGCCGTTCATGACGAACGACAACCTGGAGTACTACCAGGACGCGTACGAGATCGGCTACGAGAAGATCATCGACACCTACGCCGCGGCCACGCAGCACGTCGACCAGGGCCTCTCGCTCACGCTCTTCTTCAAGGACACGGCGACCACCCGCGACGTCAACCGCGCCCAGATCTACGCCTGGCGCAAGGGCATCAAGACGATCTACTACATCCGCATCCGTCAGCTGGCGCTCGAGGGCACCGAGCTCGACCAGTGCGTCTCGTGCATGCTCTAGAGCACGCAGCCCCACCCCCCTCCGCACGACCCATCCGCAGCAGCGAGAAGGAATCATGACTCCCCCCGAGAAGCTCAAGCTCGTCGACTCCGTCCAGGCGATCAACTGGAACCGGATCCAGGACGACAAGGACGTCGAGGTGTGGAACCGCCTCACGAGCAACTTCTGGCTGCCTGAGAAGGTCCCGCTGTCGAACGACATCCAGTCGTGGAACACGCTCACGCACCAGGAGCAGCAGCTCACCATGCGCGTGTTCACCGGGCTCACCCTGCTCGACACCGTGCAGGGCACCGTCGGCGCCGTCTCGCTCATCCCGGACGCGATCACGCCTCACGAGGAGGCCGTCTACACGAACATCGCGTTCATGGAGTCGGTCCACGCCAAGTCGTACTCCTCGGTGTTCTCGACGCTGTCGAACACCCAGGACATCGACGAGGCCTTCCGCTGGTCGATGGAGAACCCGAACCTGCAGAAGAAGGCGTCCATCGTGATGGACTACTACCGCGGCGACGACCCGCTGAAGCGGAAGGTCGCCTCCACGCTGCTGGAGTCGTTCCTCTTCTACTCGGGCTTCTACCTGCCGATGTACTGGTCCTCGCGCGCCAAGCTCACCAACACGGCCGACCTCGTGCGCCTGATCATCCGCGACGAGGCCGTGCACGGCTACTACATCGGCTACAAGTTCCAGAAGGGACTCGAGCGGGTCGACCAGGCCAAGCGCGACGAGATCAAGGACTACACGTTCTCGCTGCTCTACGAGCTCTACGACAACGAGGCGCAGTACACGCAGGACCTCTACGACCAGCTCGGCCTGACCGAGGACGTCAAGAAGTTCCTGCACTACAACGCCAACAAGGCGCTGATGAACCTCGGCTACGAGCCGATGTTCCCCAAGCAGGTCACCGATGTGAACCCCGCGATCCTGTCGGCCCTCTCGCCCAACGCGGACGAGAACCACGACTTCTTCTCGGGCTCCGGCTCCTCCTACGTGATCGGCAAGGCCGTGAACACCGAGGACGAGGACTGGGACTTCTAGGCGTCGACACCACGTCCCGGCCTCCACGGCGAACGGCCCCTCCCCTCGCGGGTGAGGGGCCGTTCCTCGTCTCCGGGCGGCGGGCGGGCGCCGGGTCACCGCACCCGGCGAGGCGCCGCCCTGTCGCCGAGGCGCCGTCCTGTCGGCGGCGCCTCGCGCGGCACGTCGGTGTCTCGCGGAGCGGGGCCGGAGCGGCCGTCGTGCGCGCCTCAGAGGGCCAGGCGCATCAGCACCCGGGGGAAGCCGTCGAGCACCGAGGTCGTGTCCGCGGCCTTCTCGAAGCCGGCGCGCTCGAACAGCGAGCGCGTGCCGACGTACGCCATCGTCCGGTCGACCTCCGCACCGGCGTTGTCGACCGGGTAGCCCTCGATCGCCGGTGCCCCGTGGGCTCGGGCGAACTCGACGGCGCCCTCGAGCAGCGGATGCGAGATCCCGCGCCCGCGGAAGCCGGGCCGCACGCGCAGGCACCACACGCTCCACACGTCGAGGGCGTCCACGTGCGGGATGCGCCGGTTCGTCGAGTAGCTCGTGTCGGCCCGGGGGTGCACCGCCGCCCAGCCGACCACCTCCTCGCCGTCGTACGCGAGGACGCCGGGCGGAGGGTCCTCCGCGACGAGCTCCCGCACCCGGGCACCGCGAGCGGGACCGGCGAGAGCCCGGTTCTCGACGGAGGAGCGGAGCCGCTAGCTCAGGCACCAGCACACGCTCGCGTCGGGGCGCTTCGGGCCGACCATCGTCGCCAGGTCGTCGAAGACGGTGGCCGCGCGCACCTCGATCGTCATGGCCGCAGCCTTCCACCGTCGGGGTGCGCGGACAAGCCGTTCAGAACTCGGGACGAACGACGAAGGACTCCCTCCCCGCCGCGGAATCGGGGTCGTGGCACCACGTTCGTCCTGCATCGTGAACGCACTCCGCCGATTCACCACTCCGCCGGATGAATCGCACCAGCATCCCCTGTTGGACGGCGCCCAGGCGGGGCGCCTACCGTGGACGAGGTATCCAACGAAGGAGCACTCCCTGTGAAGCACGTCCCCCTCGGCACCTCCGGTGTCGACTCCCCGAACGTCGTCCTCGGCCTCATGCGCATCCCCGAGATGAGCGACGAGGCGATCCGCGGCCTCGTCGGCGCCGCCCGTGACTCCGGCATCGACTTCTTCGACCACGCCGACGTGTACGGCGGCGAGCTGCACCGCTGCGAGGAGCGCTTCGCCGAGGCGATGGCGCTCACCCCGTCGGAGCGCGAGCAGGTCGTCCTGCAGACCAAGGCGGGCATCGTCCCGGACGGCCCCTACTTCGACTTCTCGTACGAGCATCTGATCGCCTCGGTCGAGGGCTCGCTGAAGGCGCTGCGCACCGACTACGTCGACGTGCTGCTCCTGCACCGGCCCGACGCGCTCGTCGAGCCCGACGAGGTGGCCCGCGCGTTCGACGAGCTGCACGCGTCCGGCAAGGTGAAGCACTTCGGCGTCTCGAACCAGACGCCGTACCAGATCGAGCTGCTGAAGAAGTCGCTGAACCAGCCGATCGTGGCGAACCAGCTGCAGCTCTCGATCACTCATGCGCCGCTGATCGCGCAGGGTGTCGCCTCCAACATGGTCGGCGAGGACCAGTCCGTCATGCGCGACGCCGGCATCCTCGACTACTGCCGACTGAACGACATCACCGTGCAGGCCTGGTCGCCCTTCCAGGCGGGGTTCTTCACCGGCGTCTTCCTCGACAACCCGGCCTACCCCGAGCTGAACGCCGTCATCGACCGGCTCGCAGCGACGTACGAGGTCCCGGCGATCGCCGTGGCCACCGCCTGGATCACCCGCCACCCGGCGGGCATGCAGGTCGTGCTCGGCACGACCAACGAGCAGCGCGTGCGCGATGCGGCCCTCGGCTCCGATCTGCCGCTCACGCGGCCGGAGTGGTACGAGCTGTTCCGCGCGGCGGGCTACCTCGTCCCCTAGAGCTCCCACCCCGGAGGAAATGCGCGTCGGCGCAGAGAGGCACGGACTCCCCGGAGTCCGTGCCTCTTCCCGTCCCCGCGGGACGCCGGTCGGAACGCCCGCCGCGGTGTGCCGTGGACCGAAGCGGCATCTCGCTGGGGAGGGGCGGGAATAGGAACGGCACCCCTGCGTTGAACTTGAGCGTAACCGACTCAACTTCCTCAGGAGGACAGGTGCCCGACAACTACAGCGAGGCCGGAGCGAGCTCGTTCGACGACTTCCTCGCCCGCTACCTCGACGGTGAGCGCGCCCGCGCGGCGCGGTCGATCGACCTCAGCCGATTCCTCACCGCCCGTACCCGCGACATCCTGCAGTCCGCAGGACGCTTCGCCCTCGAGCGCGGCCAGACCGAGCTCGACGCCCTGCACGTGCTCCGCGTGCTCATCGACGACGAGACCGTCTCGCAGGCCGTGCGCCGCATCGGCGTCGACCCCGCCGCCATCGCCACCGCCGCGGAGGCGCGCCTCCCGCAGGCCGACGAGGCCCACGCCTCGCAGAACGCGGCCACCATCACCCCCAGCGCGCAGCGCGCGCTGTTCCACGCCTACCAGGTCGCCCGCTCCAGCGGTTCGACCTACATCGAGCCCGAGCACCTCTTCTTCGCGCTCGTGCTCGGCCAGGACGCCCCCGCCGGGCAGGTCCTCGCCCGCGCCGGCGTCACCGCCGAGGCCCTCACCCAGGGCATGCGCGAGACCGAGGCCCCGCAGCAGCAGGAGGCGGGACAGCCCGCCTCCGACACTCCGCTGCTCGACAAGTTCGGCACCGACCTCACCGCTCTCGCCCGCGAGGGCCGGCTCGACCCGGTCATCGGGCGCGCCGACGAGATCGAGCAGACCGTCGAGATCCTCAGCCGCCGCACCAAGAACAACCCGGTGCTCGTCGGCGAGGCCGGCGTCGGCAAGACCGCCATCGTCGAGGGCCTGGCCCGCGCGATCGTGGCGGAGGAGGTCCCCGAGCAGCTGCGCGGCAAGCGCGTGATCTCGCTCGACCTCCCCGGCATGCTGGCCGGCACCCGCTACCGCGGCGACTTCGAGGAGCGCCTCACCGGCACCATGGACGAGATCGCGGCGCACTCCGGCGAGCTGATCGTCTTCATCGACGAGGTCCACACCGTCGTCGGTGCGGGCGGCGGCGGCGAGGGCGGCATGGACGCGGGCAACATCCTCAAGCCGCGTCTGGCCCGAGGCGAGCTGCACCTCGTCGGCGCCACCACGCTCAAGGAGTACCGCACCATCGAGAAGGACCCGGCACTGGAGCGGCGCTTCCAGCCGGTCCGCGTCGGCGAGCCCGGCATCGAGGACGCGGTCGCCATCCTGCACGGCCTGCGCCCCGCCTACGAGGAGCACCACCGCGTGCGCTTCACGGACGAGGCCCTGCGCGCCTCCGTCGAGCTCTCGGCCCGGTACCTCACCGACCGCGTGCTGCCCGACAAGGCGATCGACCTGATCGACCAGGCCGGCGCGCGCCTCCGCCTCCGCCTCGGAGCCGGCGTCGACACCGGAGCTCTGCTCGAGCGTCTGGCGACCCTGGAGGCCGACAAGAACGCGGCCGTCTCGGCCGAGCACTACGAGGAGGCGTCCCGCGTCCGCGACGAGATCAGCGCCGTGCAGGCGGAGCTCGACGCGGCCACCGGCAGCGCCCCCGCGGAGGCGGTCGTCGGCGAGACCGAGATCGCGGCCGTCATCGCCCGCGCCACCGGCATCCCGGTGTCGCGGCTCACGGAGGGGGAGCGCGAGCGCCTCGCGCACCTCGAGACCGAGCTGCACCAGCGGGTCATCGGCCAGGACGACGCGGTCACCGCGGTCGCCCGGGCCGTCCGCCGCAGCCGCACAGGCCTCGGCGACTCCTCGCGCCCGGTCGGCTCGTTCCTCTTCCTCGGCCCGACCGGTGTCGGCAAGACGGAGCTGGCGCGCACCCTCGCGGGCTCCCTCTTCGCCGATGAGCAGTCGGTCATCCGCTTCGACATGAGCGAGTTCGGCGAGCGTCACACGGTCTCGCGGCTGGTCGGCGCCCCTCCCGGGTACGTCGGCTACGACGAGGCCGGTCAGCTGACCGAGCGCGTGCGCCGGAACCCGTACTCGGTGGTCCTCTTCGACGAGATCGAGAAGGCGCACCCCGACGTGTTCAACCTGCTGCTGCAGGTGCTCGACGACGGGCGTCTGACCGACGGCCAGGGGCGGACGGTCGACTTCCGCAACACGGTGATCATCATGACCTCGAACCTCGGCTCGGAGTTCCTGGCCTCGCGGTCGGGTGCGCTCGGCTTCGTCGCTCAGAGCGACGCGTCGGCCGAGGGCTTCGCCTCGGAGAAGGACCTGCGCGATCGCGTCATGGGCCGTCTCCGCGAGGCGATGCGCCCCGAGTTCCTCAACCGGATCGACGAGATCGTCCTGTTCCGCCGCCTCGGCCGCGAGCAGCTGCGGGAGATCGTCGGCATCGTCCTCGACACCACGCGCTCCCGCCTCGCTCCCCGCGAGGTGACGCTCGAGGTGACGGAGGCGGCCGTCGACTGGCTCGCCGAGAACGGCTACGAGCCGCAGTACGGCGCCCGGCCCCTGCGCCGGCTCGTCCAGCGCTCCATCGACGACCGGATCGCCGACCTGTTCGTCAGCGGCGAGGTCTCCGACGGAGGCGCGGTCCGCGTCGACGCCGTCGCCGGCGAGCTGCTGGTGACCTCGGCCGTCGCCCTCCCGCTGGCCGCGTAGCCGGTCCCGCTCCGACCCCCGTCCCTCCTCCTCCCGCGAGACGCCGCTCGTGACGACGGCACCGCCCGTCGTCGCGAGCGGCGCCCGCGGAGGGGGAGGGGCGGGGGTCTTCGCGTCCCCACGGCTTGCCACAGCGGTCCGGGCGGGATAGACACGAGAGCACGAGAACCGGAGGCACGATGTCGAACCCGCGCTACTACGACCCCGTGGGCAAGGCGGTCCGGGCGCTGCTCGTGCTGAGCCTGGTCTGCTTCGCCCTGGCGGTGGGCATGTTCGCCCTCGACATCGTCATGCCCGGCACCATGACGGACGAGCGTCGGCCCTGGGCCGAGGCCAGCGGGGCGCTCGCCTCGTTCGGCGTGCTGGCCCTCATCGTCTACTTCGCGACCGTCGCGATCGTCGGCGCGATCCGGGGCCGCGGGCAGTAGCCCCGGCTCCGACGCCGTCGTCCGACAGGAACGCGTCCGGCCCGCGGGATCCGAGGATCCTCGCGGGCCGGACGCGTTCTCACGAGCCGTCAGGCGCCGGTCAGGGGCACTTCTTCGCGGTGATCGTCACCTTCAGCGTGGCGTCCGGAGCGACGGGGGAGCCGCCGGCCGGCTCCTGCCCGGTGACCTGGCCGGCGTCGGGCGCCTTCGGGTCCTCGGCGCAGGCGAGCGTGATCTTCGTGAAGCCGGCGGCGCCGAAGGCGTTCTTCGCGGCCTCCAGATCCTGGCCCGTCACGTTCGGCACGGTCTTCTGGTTGCCGGAGCTGGTGAACACGGTGATCGCGGTGCCGCGCGGGGCCGACCCCGACGGGTCGGCGCGGGTGACCGTCCCGACCGCGGCGTCGCTCGCCTCCGTGCCGCCCTGCACGACGCCGAAGCCGGCCGCCTCGAGCTTGGCCTCGGCGTCGGCGGAGGAGAGCCCGACGACATCCGGGATGTCCACCTTCGGGACGACCTGCAGCGAGCCGTCGGCCTCCGGGAAGTCCGTCCCGCCGTACGTCGCGTCGGCGGCGCGCATGACGACCGGCCAGATGCGGTGGCGCGCGGTGGCGGCGGATCCGGAGTCGAAGGAGTAGCGGCCGAGGCGCAGGTTCGCGTCGCCCTTCACGTTGAACACGCCGACGGCGGTCGCGACGCGGGTGCTCGCTCCGGTCATCCAGGTGGCCTTCGCGTCGTCGGTGGTGCCGGTCTTGCCGATCAGCGGAACGCCGTCGCCGGTGCGGGAGGCCACGGCCGTCCCTCCGCCGGTGAAGGTCGCCTGCAGCGCGACGGCCGCGGTTGCGGCGACGTTGCGGTCGATCGACTGGCGGCAGTTCGCCGGGGGCACCGGCTGGTCGGCTCCGGCGGAGTCGGTGATGCGGTCGATCGCGACGGGGTCGCAGGTCGTGCCGCCGGAGGCGATGGTGGCGAAGGCGCCGGCCATCGAGAGGGGCGAGACGTAGTTCGTGCCGAGCACCGACGACGGGTTGTGCTCGAGCTCCTCGCCGCTGCCCTGCTTCACCCCCATGTCGACCGCGGTGTCGCGGATGCCGCACAGGTCGAGCTCACGGGCCATGCCGACGAAGCCGGTGTTGAGGGAGGTCTTCGTGAAGGACACCGGGGTGCCGACCTCGCCGGTTCCGCCCTCGTCGTTCTTCGCGCTCGTCTCGTTGCTCGTGTCGGTGCCGCCCGAGACGCAGGAGTCCGTGAAGGTGCCCCAGGTGGACTTGCGCGTCCCGTCGACCGACTCGTTGATGCTGTGGCCCTCCTTCAGCCACTCCACCAGGGTGAAGAGCTTGTAGGTCGAGCCCGGCTGGATCCCGGAGGATCCGCCGTTGGCCCGATCGGTGCTGTAGTTCACGGCGCTGTAGGACGGGTCGGTCGTGAGGACGTCCGGATCCTGCGAGTACTTCTTGTTCTGCGTCATCGCGAGCACGCGCCCGGATCCGACCTCGACGCTGACGGAGACGGCTCCGACGTCGAAGTTCCAGGTCTGCGGGACCTGCGCGTCGACGGCGGCGACGGCCGCGTCCTGCAGGCCGACGTCGAGCGTCGTGTAGACGTCGAGGCCGCCGCGGCGGAAGTTGGTCCAGCGGGTGTCCTCGTCGGCGCCGAAGATCTCGTTGTTCTTCAGGACGTTGGTGACGTAGTCGCAGAAGAAGCCCGCGTTGCCCGCGGTCGAGCAGCCGGTGCTGGGCTGGGTGATGCGGGGCTCGATCGGAGTGGCGACGGCGGCGTCGTGGTCCTCCTGCGAGATCTTCCCCTCCTCGAGCATCTTGCCGATGATGTAGTCGCGGCGGTCCTTGTTGCGGGCGTAGCCGTTCGCGGCGCCGTTGTCCGGGTTGTCGGGCTGGTCGATCCGCAGGACGGCCGGGTTGTTGACGATCGCGATGAGGCTCGCGGCCTGGGCGATCGAGAGGTCCGCGGCCGAGGTCGCGTAGTAGTAGTTCGCGGCGGTCTCGAGGCCGTAGGTGGTGCCTCCGAAGAACGCGATGTTGAGGTAGCCCTGGAGGATCTGGTCCTTCGTGTACTGCTTCTCGAGGCCGATGGCGAGCTTCATCTCGCGGAGCTTGCGCTCAGGGGAGGTCCGAGTGGCCTCGTCGATCGCGGCCGCGCGCTCGGCGTCGTCCGAGATGTTGCGGACGGCCTTCTCGACGAGGACGTTCTTCACGTACTGCTGGGTGATAGAGGATCCGCCCTGCACGTCGTTGCCGAGCACGTAGGTCTGCGCGACGGCGCGGAGCGTGCCGGGGAGGTCGACTCCGCCGTGGTCGTAGAAGCGGGGGTCCTCACCCGAGACGGCGGCGTCCTTGGCGGCCTGGGCGATGCGGTCGAGCGGCACCTCGACGCGGTTCTCGACGTAGAAGGAGGCGAGCAGCTGCGGGCCGTCGGAGCCGGTCGCGTAGATGTTGCTCTTCTCGGAGAGCTTGTCGACCTCGAGGTAGTCGGGCAGGCCGTCGAAGACGCCGATCGACTGGTTCGCGGCGACTCCGGCGAGCGCCACGGCCGGGGTGACGGTGGCGGTCACGAGGACTCCGGCCACGACGCTCATGCCCAGGAAGCCCACGATCGCCTTGACCACACCACCGGTGGTCCTTCTGTCGGACGCCAAACCTTCTCCTTCGCGAATCCCCCCGGATGCTGCGACGACCGCGGCCGACGCCCTGCACGCTCCGTGCGGCAGGTCAACCTCGACAGACTAACCCGAGAGCCCCCGAAGACGAAGGCCCGGCCAGAGGCCTGAAAAGACCCTGACCGCCACCCGGGGGACGGTGTTCCCTAGGCTGTCGGCATGGCGAGCCCCTCCTCCGACCCCCGACCGGCCGACGCGACGACCCCGGAGGCCGCTCCGGTCGCGCCCCCGCAGGCCGTCCCCGCACCGCCCACGGGCGCCCTCTCGTACGCTCTCGGCTTCCTCGCGTTCATCGGGATCCCGTTCCTCAGCCTGATCGTGGGCGGCATCGTCATGGCGTCCGTGTACCCGTCCGCCCGGAGGAAGGGCGGGATCGCCGCCGAGAACGCGCGGAACGCGGCGAACTGGGGCCTGACGGTGATCCTGATCGGGGTCGTGACGCTCGGCGCGCACGTCGTGCTGCTCTTCGCCGCCTCCGACACCCCGCTCGCGAAGGACTTCTATCCGATCGGCATCCCGATCACGCTGTTCGCCGTGCTCTGGCTGGTGCACTTCGTGCTGATCATCTGCGGACTGGTGAAGGCGAACCAGCGCGAGGTGTTCCGTCCGCGCATCGCGATCCCGTTCCTCCGCCCGCCCGCGGCCTGAGCTCAGGCGCCGACGGGCCAGAGGTAGTCGAGCCCCGGCGGCGTGCCGGGGAACAGCGGGCCGTAGTGCTCCTCGTCCTTGGTCACGAGCTTCGAGCGGTGCGAGAGGTGCAGCCGCTCGTCGCCGAACCACGGCGGGAGCGGGTAGTCGCCGGTCAGGTAGGCGGCGAGATCCTCCGGGGCGGCGGCGAGGGCCTCCTCGGTCTTCACGAGGCACGTGTCGGCGAAGCCGCGCTCCGTCCACTCCGCGCAGGTCTCGCGCTGGTAGGTCATCAGCGCCGGCCGGTAGCCCCGCCACATCCGCGTGACGGGGTGGTTCTGCCAGCCGTACCCCGGGACGGTCAGCGCCCGCATGACCTGCAGCGTCTCGACGCGCTGCTTGCCGAGCCGCTTGCCGTCGAGGGCGCGGACGCTGCGGTGGAAGTCGGGGTAGGGGAGGAAGGTCTGCACGCCTCCCAGTCAACAGCGGCCCGTCTCCCTCCGGCCACCCTCCCGTCACGCCGATGTCGCCTGGCGTGCGTAGCGTCCGGGGCATGACCGGACTCCCCCTCCTCGCCACCGACGACGTGCAGCTGCGCTGGGCGCGACCCGAGGTCCTCGACTCCGCCCGCCACCGGATGCTGCGCCTGCTCACCCTCGCCGAGCGCCTGCGCTACGAGGCGACGAGTCGGCGCGAGGTCCGCGACGGCTTCCTCCTCGGCCGGGTCCTCGTGCGCGAGCTGGCCGCCGAGACGCTCGGGATCGATCCCCTCGAGGTCGCCGTGGACGCGCGCTGCGAGCGCTGCTCCGGACCGCACGGCCGCCCGGTGCTCCGCGGCGAGCACCCGGCGCTGGAGCGGATGCGGATCAGCATCGCGCACTGCGACGGCGCGGTGGTCGCGGCGCTGGCGACCGGACGCGACATCGGGATCGACGCGGTGCGCGCCCGCAGCGTCCGCGACCGCGTGGCCTCCGGGGCGACGACGGCGGAGCAGGTGCTCGCCGATCTGCGCTCGCAGGCGGTCGCGAAGGCCGACGGGCGCGGGACCTCGAGCGACGAGCCCGTCCGCTTCCGCACCAGGGAGGGTGCGACCGAGGCCTGGATCGAGGGCTCGAGCCGCTACTTCGCCGTCTCGGAGCCGGCGGTCCACTCCGGGCTCGTCGTGGCGGTCGCGGTCGCTCAGGAGTGACCGCGGGGCGCGGTCCCCGGCCGTTGCGCCGGTCCGCGCCTAGGCGAACAGCGACAGCGTGATCGTCGAGCGGTAGGAGCCGGCCTCGACGTCCGGCTCGGCCAGCAGCCGCAGCTCGGCGTCGGCGCTCCAGGTGCCGGCCCCGCCGGCGGCTCCGAGCAGCAGCGCGTCGCGCAGGCCCGCGCCTCCCTCGAGGGAGGAGGCGACCGGATCGCCCGCGACGGCGCCGGTGCCGGTGATCAGGCGCGGGGTCCAGCCGAGATGGTCGGCTCCGATCGAGGCGCTCGGGCCGGTGAGGGCGCTCGCCGAGGCGAGGACGTACCAGTCGTTCTGCGCGCCGACGCGCGAGTCGGTGACGGTGACCGTGGGCAGCCCGCCCGTGAACCGGCGCTGGAGGGCGGTGGAGCCCGACTCGGCGAGGTCGACGGCGTCGGCGGCGACGGAGAGCGAGAGGGAGCCGGGCTGCGCGGGAGGGGTGATGTCGACGTCGACGTCCACTCCGTCGAGGTCGTGGAGCAGGGGCGGCGTGCGGACCGGGTCCTCGCCGGTGAGGGGATCGGCGGCGTCGGGCGGGGTGGCGGAGGGGGAGTCGGCGGGATGGTCCGCGGCGGGCGGGTCTGTCGCGGGCGGATCTGTGGCGGGCCGGTCTGCGGGGGAGGAGCCGGTCGTCGGCTGCGCGGGGTCGACGGGGTCCGCGGAGGAGGGGCTCGAGGAGCGGCGGTCGGAGGCGCCGGATCCCGCACCGGGAGCGGAGGGGTCCGCAGTCGCCGCCCCATCCTCCGCGGGCGAGGCGGCGGTCGGCGTCGACACCGCTTCCGGGGCGGTCATCGCCTCGGGCGCGAGGGCGGCGGAGGCGAACACCACGGAGAGCACGAGGGTCGTCGTCGGGACGAACGCGGCGAGAGCGCGGGTGGTGCGGGTCACGGACGGTCCAGTTCTGCGGGCTCTGCGATGCGCCCGCCTGTGATTACTACCAGGAGCGCGAAGTGCTCTGCACCCCCGCTTCCGGGTGGAGTGCCGCGGAGCGCGCCAGCGGGCTCGGCCAGCGGAATACATGCGTACTGTTCGACACATCCTCATTTGCTTCGAGCCGGGAGTTCACTCTTGTCCTTTGCCTCCGTGCGTTCGCACGCCTTTGCCATCATCACAGCGACCATCGCCGGGGTAGCCCTCATGGCACCGACGGCGTCGGCCTCCGAGTCGCAATGTCCGAGCGGGTACAGCTGCGTCTGGACAGATGCCGATTACCAGGGCAGCTACTCCGGGCGCGGGAATGCGAATTACGACGAGTGGCATGCGTTGGGGGGACGGGTCTTCAACGACTCGATCTCGAGCTTGAAAAACCGCTACACGGGCACGAAGACCTGGTTTGAAGACGCGAACAGAGGCGGGGCTCAGCTGCGGATCCTCAGCGGACACCAGGTCTCCAACCTGCAGCGCATCGCATCGGGGAAGAACTACCACCCCGACTGGAACGACTTCATCTCGAGCGTCGACTGATGCGGCCGTTAGGGCGTTCGGCCGCTCTCCTCGCCGTCGGCGCGACCGTCGTTCTCCTCGTCGGGTGCGCATCAGCGATTCGACAGGCGTCGTCAGGCGACCTCGACATCGGCCCGTACGCCGATGTTCACCCCGTCCTCGACCCTGCGGCGGAGTCGATCAGGACGCCGACGGACGCCTGCTTCCTCGACGAGGCGGCGCTGAACCGAGTCGGTCCGGCCGATGATCTCCTCATCGGGGCGTGCATTCGGACGAGCGGCCGCTCCTTCCGCCCCGTGGAGGTCGACCTGGCGGCGCTCCCGCCGCTGCCGGACACGTCCTCCGGCAGCTGGTGTCCGGAGGGAGAGGCTCGGCTGGGGTACGGCTTCGACGGCTCCGCTGATGCACCGATGGAGGCGGCGAACCAGGCGTTCGTGGCGCAAGCGGCCGCCGATGCGACCTGGGGCGCGGCGGCGGATGCCTGCGACGAGTCGGTCGAGCGCCCGCCCCATCTCGGACGCTCTTCCGGGGGTGACGCCGCCCAGGCGGTCGCGGGGTCGGCTCACGACGTCCTCCGTCGCACAGGGACGATCCCCACGGCGGATCTCCGATGGGAAAAAATGCGCTCCGAACGGATCAGCTGCTCGAAAGACCACGGGCTCCGCTTCGATCCGGCGGAGCCGCACGCTTGGGGGCCGGAGATCCCGGATGATCCGGACGCCGCTGTCCGCACCGCCGTCGTCGACGTGCAGTGCAAGGAGGAAACCCGCCTCATCGAGAAGCCGACCTCGCTGCAGTCGCCGTACGAGGTCGCCCTGTTCGACCTGCACCGCACCGAGCCTGATGACATGGCGCAGAACAAGCGCGCGGTCCTCGAGCGCGCCGACGCGGTCATGGCGCGGGACGGGGCGGCGACATGACCGCCGACCCGCGATCGAGCACCCGGACCCGGGTACGAGGGCCGGTGTTCCGCATTGCTCCGGTGGCGCTCGCCGTGCTGGTGCCGCTGGCCGGGTGCACTCCCGCGGATGCGCCGGTCGATGAGCGACTCGACATCAGCGCCTACTCGGAGGTGCACGCCGTCCTCGACCGGACGAACGAGCTGATGACCTACCCGATCGACGCGTACTTCATCGACGCGGAGGGGCTCGGCCGGATCGTGCAGGCCAATGCCCTGCTGCTGGACGACTGCATGCGGGAGGGCGGCCGGACGGACCCGTCGGCGGCGTTCGACCTCACCCGGTCCGCCGTCGTCACGGAGACGACCTTCGGCATCTGGAGCCCGGAGCGCGCGGCCCGCTCCGGATACGGCTTCGACATGCCTAACGCGGCGGCCGTCGAGGCGGCGAGTGCGGCGGTCATCGAGGCCGCCGCCGCCGATCCGGGGTGGGAGGACGCGATGAGCGCGTGTGAGGACCGGGTCGAGACCCTGCCCGGCCTGGGACGCGACTACGCGGCCGATAAGGGGATGGAGATCACTCAGCTGCCGCAGGCGATCACCAACGACGCCGGGCGCCTCGCATCGGCGGATCCCCGGTGGAACCGGGCGCGCACCCGGTGGGGCGACTGCCTGATCGCGCACGGACTGCAGCTCCGCACCGACAGCGAGCAGCCCTGGTCGCCCCAGGTGCCCGACGACCCCGAGGCGGCGATCCGGACGGCGGTGCAGGACGTGCAGTGCAAAGAGGACACCCGGCTCGTCGAGACGCTGAGCTCTCTGCAGGCGCAGTACCAGGCGGCGCTGATCGACAGGCACCGCGCCGAGCTGGACGAGGTGGCGCAGAAGGAGCGCGCAGTCCTGGAGCGCGCCGATGCCGTCATCGCGCGGTACGGGCGCTGAGCCGTGGCCGACCAGCACGGATCGGTGCGCCTGCCCGCCGTCGCCCGGCCGCGAGCGCTCGTAGCCTTCCTCGTGAGCGTCCTCCTCGTCGGAGCCGTCGGAGTGGGCGTGGGAGCCTCGCTCCGATCCGCCGACGACCTCGACGCGGCGGCCGAGCAGCCGCCGCCCCCGGTCGAGGTCGAGGTGGAGCGGCGCTCCATCGAGCCGCCGCGGACAGTGCAGGGCGTCGTCGACCCGGGTGACATCCGGACCGTTCCGTTCGCGGGCATCAGTGCACCCGCGGTCCTGCCCTACGTGACCGAAGTGGGGACACCGCAGGGCGGGGTCCTCGCCAGCGGGGGACTCCTGCTCGCCGTCGCAGGCCGTCCGCTCCTCGGGCTGCGGGTCACGGCTCCGCTGTACCGCGATCTGCACGTCGGCGACTCGGGGCCCGACGCCGAAGCATTCGAGGTGGCGCTCAGCGCGCTCTCCGACGCCGACTTCGCTGTGGACGGCACCGTGACCGAGGCGACCGTCGCTGCCGCCGACGCGCTGTGGCGCGAGCGCGGCTACCGGC
Source organism: Rathayibacter sp. AY1A4 (assembly GCF_002930955.1). NCBI lineage: Bacteria > Bacillati > Actinomycetota > Actinomycetes > Micrococcales > Microbacteriaceae > Rathayibacter > Rathayibacter sp. AY1A4. The sequence goes on from NZ_PSTN01000020.1 coordinate 41,333, forward strand.
TCCCGACCGAGACCGTCGCGTCGCCCGCGGGCGGATCGTCGGATCCGGGGGCGACGTCGACTCCCGGTCCTACGCCGCCACCCACCGCGGTCACGCGCCCCTTCGTCGACGTGACGCAGATCGTCCAGTTGGAGTCGGACTCCGTGACCGTGCTCTCGGCGCCGGCGGTGGGGGCGACGGCCTCCTCCGAGGAGCCGCTCGCCGTCCTGCAGACGAGCCCGCGGCGCATCACCGCCCGGGCGACCGTGATCGACGCCGAGGCGCTTCAGGCGGGGACGCCGGTCGTGCTCCACGCGGACGGCCGGCCCGAGCGATCGGGGGCCGTCGTGCGGCAGGGGGACTTCGTCGCCGCGGACAGCACCGCCGGGAGCGCGTCCGGCCGCGACCTGTTCCTCGACCTGCCCGAGGACTGGGCCGACCTGGGTGACAAGGCGTCCGTCGTCGTCTCCGCGGCGAGAGCGGGCGACCCCGTCCTCGCCGTCCCGCTGACGGCGGTCCACCGGGCCTCCACCGCTCCGTTCGTCGTGGTCGGCCGGTCCTCCCGATACCGGACGGGCGAGGAGGTCCCCGTGACAGTGCTCGGAGTCGGAGACGGCTGGGCACACCTCGACGAGTCGACGGGACCGGCCGAGGGCGACACCGTCGTGGTGACGCCGTGAGCGGGCCGCTGCTGTCGCTGCGCGGCGTCGGCCGCCGCTATCCCGGCGGGGGATCAGCGGGCGCGCTCTCGGGGCTCGACCTCGACGTCCGTGCGGGGGAGTTCGTCGCGATCGTCGGACGCTCCGGCGCCGGCAAGTCGACGCTGCTCAACATCCTCGGGCTTCTCGACTCGGCGGACGAGGGGGAGTACCGCCTCGCAGGCGTCGACGTGGCCTCGCTCCCGGAGCGGGAGCGCGACGCGCTGCGGTCCCGGACGTTCGGCTTCGTGTTCCAGGACTCCTTCGTCCTGCCGCGGGAGACGGTCGCCCGGAACACGGCGCTCCCGCTCCGGACCCGCGGAGAGCGGACGGGGGACCAGCGCGACCCGGTCGCGCAGGCGCTGGAGGGCGTCGCGCTCCTCCCACTTGCGGATCAGCGCGCGGGCACGCTCTCCGGAGGCGAGCGGCAGCGGGTCGCGATCGCGCGCGCCGTCGTCGGCCGACCGGCCGTGATCCTGGCGGACGAGCCGACCGGGAACCTCGACTCCGCGACCGCCGATGCCGTCCTGGAGGTGCTGTCCGCGCTGCACCGCGCGGGCGTGACGATCGTGCTCATCACGCACTCGCCGGAGGTGGCAGCGCACGCCCAGCGCCGGCTCCGCCTCGAGAACGGACGAGTGGTCGACGACTCGGGTGCGGTGCCGGACACAGACCAGGGCGCGGGTCTGTCCGCTGCGGACTCCTCCGAGGCGGCACAGGGCGCCACCGATCCGTCCGACCCCGCCCCGGCTGCAGCACCGCGTCGCCGCCGCGCTCCGCACCTCGCCGACGCGGTGTCGTCGCTCCTGCTCTCGCCCGCCCGGACCCTCGGGATCCTCGCCGCGTTCGTCCTCGCTGTCGCCGGGCTGGTGACCTCGGTCGGGATGAGCGCGGCCGCGGCGCAGCAGATCTCGGCACGGCTGGACGCCGCGGCCCTCGATCAGATCACGGTGCGCCTCCCGGCCGAGACGACCCTGCCTCAGCTGCGGGAGGCGGCGTCCGACATCGGGGGCCTCGAGGGAGTGGAGGCGGCGAGCGCCCGCCTGACCCTTCCGGCGGCGGTCGCGCACCCGGAGCGCTGGGTGGCCTCCTCCGTCGTCGCCACCGACGCCGCGGTGGTCGCCGTCGACCGGGCCTTCCTCGACGTCGAGCTCGTCACCACCCGTCCCTCCACCGCTTCCGAGTGGCTCGACGCGGTGGACGGAGGTCCCGTCGCCCTGCTGGGCGCAGGAGCGGCGGCCGATCTCGGGATCCCCGTCGGCAGGACGGGCGACACCGTCCGGATCGCCGGGACGCCCGTGGTGGTCGCGGGCTTCGTCGAGTCCTCCCAGCGCGATCCGGCGCTCGCGGAGTCGATCCTCGTCTCGCTGACCGACCTCGAGGTGCCCGCCCGAGCCGAGCCCTCGGTGGTCGCCCGCACCGCGCCCGGCCGGCCCGCCGCGATCGCCGAGTCCGTGCCGCTCGCCGTCGACGCCGCCCACCCCGAGCGCTCGGTCGTCCAGACGGTCGCCGACTTGCGGCTGCTCAGCCGGGGCGTGAGCAGCGACCTCGCCGCGAACCTCCTCCTGGTGTCGCTGCTCCTACTCGTGCTGGTCTGCCTGACGAGCGCGACCTCGATGTTCCTCGCCGTCTCGGCTCGCACCCGCGAGATCGCGCTGCGGCGGGCCGTCGGAGCGACACGGTCCGACGTCAGGGCGCTCTTCCTCGCCGAGGGGACGGTGATCGGAGCCGCGGGCGCCTTCTCAGGCCTGGCTCTGGGGGTCCTCGCGACCGCCGTCCTCAGTGCCGCGCAGGGCTGGACGCCGGTGCTCGACCCGCTCAGTGCCGCGGCGGGAGTCCTGGCCGGGATCGGAGCGGGCGCGGTCTCGGCCGTCGCCCCCGCCCTCCGGGCCGCGCGCATCGAGCCCGCGCTCGCCCTCCGCGCCGGATGACCCTCCGCGGACGGGCCGCCACTGGACGACCAGAGCGAGCGGACTGCGATGCAGGGCGAGTGCCCCCCGACCCACCGCCGCTTCCGCCCCGGACGCCCGGCCGCACACGCAGAGGAGGGAGCGCCCGCGGGCACTCCCTCCTCCGTCACGACCGGTCGACCGGCCGCCGTGCGCTCAGCAGACGCGGGCCGGGTAGGCCACCGTCTGCGCGAGGGTCTCGGAGCCCGCCGTGGCGGTCACCGTCACCTGGCTGCCCGGCATGCTCGCGAGGCGGGTGGTGAACGCGGCCGATCCGCTCGCACCCGCGGCCACCGCGGTGACCGTCTTCGAGCCGTAGGCCGAGGCCATCGCGACGTCGATCGGAGCGGTGCCGCCGTTCTTGGCGAGGACAGTCAGCACCGCCTTCCCGGCCACGCAGCGCGACGTCACGGTCACCGGCACCGTCAGCGCCGGGGCGGCCGCCTCGGGGACGACGATCTCGCCGATCTTGAGGAACGAGCCCGGCGTGGAGAAGGTCAGCTTCAGGCCGGTGGCCGAGACCGCCGCGAACGGGATCGTGGTCAGCGTGCCGTTCGCCGCCGGAGCGACGTTCTGCGCGGTGGTCGGCTTCCAGGTGCCGTCCTCGGCGCGGTAGGCCACGCTCACCGACGCCAGGGTGCCCTCGGTGTTGGTGAAGGTGAGCCCGGCGACGCGGTGCGCCTCGGTGTTCGTCAGCGTGAACTCGGCGCTGCCGGCGAAGGTGCCGTCGGTCCAGGTCGACCAGGGGGTGCTCACGTTGCCGTCGCAGGCGTTCTTCGCGGGGAGGGTCGCGTACTTCGTCTGGCTGAACGACGCCGAGACCGCGGCTCCGGGGACGCGGCAGACGTTCGTCGGCGGCGCGGTGCCCCAGATCTGCACCTCCGAGACCGACTGCCACGTGTTCGCCGCGCTGGTGAGGTGCAGGCGGAGGCCCGTGGTGTCGGGCAGGGAGGACAGGTCGAGGATCGCCGTCGGGGCGGATCCGGTCGCGGCCTGGCTGAGGGTGGTGGCGACCGAGGAGGTCGTCCATGCGCCGTTCACCTGGTACTCGACCTCGATCCGCGAGGGCCAGGTCGCGGTCGCACCGTCCTTGTAGGTGCTGACCGTCACCGAGTCGAGGTTCTGCGCCGCGCCCCAGGAGAAGGAGAGGCGGCTGTCGCGCGGGTAGCCGGCCGAGGACCAGTCGTCCCAGCCCTTGCCCTTGACGTCGCCGTCGATGAGCTTGCCGGCGAGGTCCGTGCGGCTCGAGACCGCGACCGACGCTCCGGGAGCGAGGTTCGCGATGCCCGGCTCCGCCACCTCGATCGTGCGGGTGAAGCGGCGGCCGGAGGAGAATCCGGCGTCGGCGGCGAGCGTGCCCGTCACCTGCACCGTGCCGAGCTCGGCGGGGCCGGGGGCGGCCCAGGTCACGGCGACGTCGCGGGTCGAGCCGTTGCTCGCGACCGAGACCGTCGAGGGGAGCGCGGCGGCGATGTCGGCGCCGCGGCGGACCTGCTTCGGCAGACGGGCGTCCACGACCGACCAGACGCCCTCGCCGACCCCCTTGTCGTCCCAGTAGGAGAGGTTCCAGCCGGACCCCCAGCGCGCCGGGTCCTCCTGAGCCGGATTCCGCATCGCGAGGCGGCCGTTCTCGCCGACCGTCATCGGGAGCCAGACGTAGGTCGAGTCCGACTTGCCCTCGTTCCAGCGGTCGCCCATGTAGACGTACTTCCCGGGAGCGAGGGTGAGGACGTTCGTCGACTGCGAGCCGAAGGTGGTCTTGCGGGAGTCGCCGATCGAGAGCAGGCCGTCGCCGCCCTCCGGGATCGCGTTGTAGGCGACGTTCTCGTCGGCGTCGCCCTTCTCGACTCCGCGGGTCCACGCGCCGAGGATCGAGTCGGCGGTGTAGTAGGTCTGCGGGTTCGGCGCCCAGCCGGTCGCCCCGGAGGCGATCGTGTAGTACTTGCCGCCGTTGGCGAAGATCGCGGGCGCCTCGAGGTGTCCGCACTCCTTCACGATCTGGAAGTCGGTGCCGCGCACCGGTGCTCCGGCCGCACCGTCGGCGAAGACGTAGGGGTACGTCCCGTCGGCCGAGTACTGGTTCGCGTCGAGGGTGTCGGTCGTAGTGGTCCGCTCGACGTTGGTGTAGTCGGCGTCCAGCTTCGCCACGTAGAGCGAGTAGTTCTCCTCGGAGGAGTAGGAGATGTACGCGGTGCCGTCCTCGTCCTGGAAGACGGTCATGTCCCGTGCCTGCCCGGGCACGGCGGAGGTGGTGCAGGCCTTGTAGTCCGTGCGGTTGTAGAGGCGGTAGACGCCCTGGAGCGTGAAGGGCCCGGTCGGGCTGTCCGAGACGGCGACTCCCGCCATCGAGCGCGCGTAGGTGCTGCCGCCCGGCGTGGTCCGGCCGTCGGAGTGCCACCACATGACCCACTTGCCGGTCTTCTCGTTGAAGAGGACCTTGGGGCGCTCGAAGATGGCGGTGTTCGGCGAGGCCTGCGTCGTGTCGAGGTGGTAGTCGAGCTCCGCGATGCGGTCGGCGCGAGGGGCTCCGGAGTCGTCGACGGTGTCGTAGAGCGCGTCGAAGTAGGGGGCCTCGAGGTCGGCCGGAGCCGAGACGCTGCGCAGCGCGGTGCCCTTGTTCTCCCAGTTGTGGCCGTCGGTGGAGCGGTAGACCGCGACTCCGGGGCTGTTCCAGTAGCCCTTCGTGCGGTCCTCGCCGTACCAGTACTGGACCTGCTGACCGCCCTCCTCGACGGTGACGATCTGGCCGCCGTGCGCCTGGATGTGGCGGCCGTCGGTGTCGTACCAGTAGGGCTGGAAGTAGCCGGCCGCGGTGCTGCCCGGGTCCTGGACCGCCGGGTAGTCGGTGTAGGTCACGGGCGTCGAGGTGCGCGGCACTCCGTCGTCGGGATCCGTGGCCACGGCGGCCGAGGCCGACTGCGCTCCTGCTCCCAGGAGTGCTGCGACGAGCAGCGCGGCCACCGCCGCGGCGGCCGTTCGTGGTCGAGACGTCATGCTGTGCTCCTTTGCACCGGGGACTTCGCGCATGTTCACGCAAACATCAGGCTTCCACGAGGGTCTGATGACGTCAACATCCGAATCCACTCGATCGCCGGATCCCGACGGCTGCGGGCCCGGTCCTCGCTGCTCGACCTTCCGGCGCGAGCGCTCCGCCCGGTTGGAGGGCGCGCTCCGCGAACCGTCGATCATCCGATGCCGCCCGAACCGCCCCCGCCCCCGGGCCGGAGGGCTCGAGGGCGATCGGACGTGCGGTGCGGCCTAGCCGCCGACCGCCTTCCGGGTATCGATCTCAGGGCTGCGAGGATCTCGCGCGCTCGAGGATGGCCTCGATCACGGCGGACTTCGCCTCGGCGTAGTCGTTCCCGTCCTCCCAGCGCCGGAGGAGGAGAGACGCCTTCGTGCTGCGGTAGAGCTCGCGGTCGGCCGGGTCGGTGCGCAGCCGGTCGCGCAGGAGGAGGTACGCGTCGATCGCGGGATGACCCTCCTCGTAGATGTGGACGTGGGCGTCCCGTCCGGGCGTGCGGACGAGCCGGTGCCCGGGCTCGCGGGTGCGCAGGACGTAGCCGGCCTCGAGCAGCGGCGCGACGTGGTCCTCCTCCGCCGTGACGTCGGGCACGACGACCAGCACGTCGATGATCGGCTTCGCGGGCAGGCCCGGGACGGAGGTCGAGCCGATGTGCTCGACCCGCACGCCCGGGACGGCCTCGAGGATGCGCCGCCGGTGCTCCTCGAACAGGGCGGACCACTCGGGTTCGTGCTCGTGCAGGGCGAGCTCGAGCGGCTCCGGTCCGCCGACGAGCTCGACGGATGCGACGTCGGGGCGGCGGGGGGAGCGGTGCGGAGTCACCGGGTCATCCTGCCAGGGGTGCCGCAGGGCGGGTGCGGTTCACTTGAGCGGTGAGCACCCTCCTCGTCACCGCGCACCCCGACCGCGACTCCCTCACCGCCGCCCTCGCCCGGCGGCTGCGGGACGAGCTCGGCCCCGACGGAGTGGAGACGGCCGACCTCGACGCCGAGGGCTTCGACCCGCGGTTCGGCGCGGCCGACCGGGACCGCTACCGAGGTGTCGGCCCGGTTCCGGACGACGTCCTCCGCGAGCAGCGCCGGCTCGACGGCGTCGACCACCTCGTGCTCGTCTTCCCCGTCTACTGGTGGTCGATGCCCGCGCTGCTGAAGGGCTGGATCGACCGCGTCTTCCTCGCCGGCTGGGCCTTCGACATCGACCCCGTCCACGGCACGCAGCGGAGGCTCGGCGCTCTGACCGTCCACCTCGTCCTCATCGCGGGGGACTCCGCCGGGACCTACGAGCGGCACGGCTACGAGCAGGCGCTGCTGACGCAGATCCAGCACGGGATCATCGACTACTGCGGGGCCCGGCGCGGCGGGGCCGTCTTCGTCCACGAGTCCGAGCGCGAGGACGACGCGAGCCGCAGGGCGGCGGTCGAGGACGCGGTCGAGCGGACCGTGGAGGCGATCAGGGCTGATCCGCCTGCAGCGCTCCGGTGACGAGGGCCTGAACGAGGGTGTCGGCGTCGTAGTCCGGATCGTGGGCGGCGCCGATGCAGAGGTTGCCGATGCCCTTGAGGAGCATGTAGCCGCTGAGACTCGACGCCGGGATCCGGGCGGGTCGTGCCGCTTCGAGCAGGTCGCCGCAGACGGGGACGAGCCGCTCCACGAAGTAGGCGTGCAGGGCGTCGGATCCGGCGCTGTCGCCCTGGAGCGCACCGGCGAGGCCGTGCTTGGTCACCAGGAGGTCGACGAAGTGGGCGACCCAGGCCCGGAGGGCGGCCTCCGGGGTCGCGCTGTCGGCGAGCAGCCGTGGGCCCGCCTCCGCGCAGGCCTCGACCTGGTGGCGGTAGACGGCGACCACGAGCTCCGAGCGGGTCGGGAAGTGCCGGTAGATCGTCCCCATGCCGACGCCGGCCTCCGCCGCGATCTCGCGGACCGGCGCGTCCACGCCGGAGGCCACGAACACCGTCGCCGCGGCGGCGAGCAGTGCGTCGCGACTCGTCCGCGGTCGGCCGGGCGTGCGGGGCACACGGTCGCTCATCGGTTCTCCTTGCTTTTCGGAGCGGCGCTCCGTAATGTCTCCGAGCGCCGCTCCACCACGTTCCGGAGCAGTGCTCCGCAATGTTCCGGAGCAGCGCTCCGACGATTGTGCCAGAGCGCCGCCCCCCAGGAAGGACCCTCGTGCCCACTCCGCTCCTCGACTCCCTCGACCGCGTCGTCGGACCCGGCGCCCCCGTCGTCTCCCTCGCTCCGGTCGTGCTCGACGCCCCCGGCCGCCCCGTCCCGCTCGAGGTCCGCGTCTCGGCCCCGACGACGGGGTCGGATCTGCCCGTCGTGCTGTTCTCGCACGGCAACGGCTGGAATCTCGACGGCTACGCCCCGCTGACCGCCTTCTGGGCGTCCCGCGGCTTCGTCGTGATCCAGCCCACCCATCTCGACTCCCGCCGCAACGGCTTCGGCTTCGACCACCCGGTCTTCCCGAGCATCTGGACGGAGCGGATCGCCGATCTGACCCGCTCCCTCGACCGGCTCGACACCCTCGAGGCGGCCGTCCCCGGCCTCGCCGGACGGATCGACCGCGCCCGGATCGCCGTGGCCGGCCACTCCTGGGGCGGGCAGACCGCGCAGGCCCTCCTCGGCGCCCGCGTCCTCGACGACGACGGCACCGCCGGAGCCGACCTCTCGGACGAGCGGGTCCGCGCCGGGATCCTGCTCGCGGCGACCGGGCTCGCCGGGGACGACCTCGCGCCGTTCGCCCGCGAGCACTTCCCCTTCCTGCGGCCCTCGTTCGCCGAGCTGACCACACCGACCCTGGTCGTCGCGGGCGACCGTGACCAGTCGCGGATGTCGCGGCGCGGCCCCGACTGGTTCACCGACGCCTTCACGCACAGCCCCGGCGCCTCCGACCTGCTGACCCTCCACGGTGCGGAGCACTCGCTCGGCGGGATCGTCGGGGACTCGGTGGCGGAGACGACCGACGCGGACCCCGTGCGCGTCGCCGCGCTGCAGCGGCTGAGCACCGCCTACCTCCGCACCGCGCTCGGCGTCGATCCGCGGAGCTGGGGCGCCGCGCGGGACGCCTTCCGACACCACGGGGCCGCCCTCGGCCGGATCGACGGGAAGTAGCGGCTGCGGTCGACCCCCGGTGAGCACCGCCCGATGCGCGCGGTCCGCACGGCCGAGCGCGACCCCTCTCGATCCGTCGCGAACGGCCCGTCGCCGAGGGGCGGACGGGCCGTTCGCGACGGATGAGCGGAGCGGGTCCTGCCGTCAGCGCGGGGCGCGCAGCCCGGCGAGCGGGCCGTCGTGCAGCGGCTCCGTCTCCCAGCGGACGCGGGCGGTGCGGTCGGGAGCGAGCTCGACGTGCAGGCGGTGCGGGGTCTCGAGGAACACGACGTCGACCAGGACTCCGTCGCCCGAGGGTCCGGCGCTCGCCGCGAACAGCCCGTCGACGGTCCAGGCTCCCGCGCCGGGCGTCACCGTGAAGCGCTCGTCGCCCTCGGTCAGCGCGAGCGTCCAGCCGCCCTCGTCGGCCGTCACCTCGACGGCGTCGGGCCACGATCCGACCGGCGTGTAGCTCCCGGTCGCGGGGGAGGCGCCCTCGAGCGGGGGCAGGGCGAGCTCCGACAGCCGGTCGGCCAGCCGGGCGTCGGCCTCCGCCGTGGACCCGCGGCCGACGGCGGGGAGCAGGTGCTCCCAGGCGAGCGCGAGCAGCGTCTGCGTGTCCGAGGTCTGGCCGGTCAGCGCGATCACGAGCTCGCGCTCGGGCACGATCAGGCTGAACTGCCCGTACGCGCCGTCCGCGCGGTAGCCGTGCAGCGACCGCCAGAACTGGAAGCCGTAGCCCTGCTGCCAGTCCGGTCCGCCGTCCTCGTGGGTCGGGACGTGCGCGCGGGACGCCTCGGCGACCCACTCCGGCGAGAGGATCCGCCGGTCGCCCCAGCGCCCCTCCTGCAGGTACAGCAGTCCGAGCGCAGCTGCCGCCTCGGTGGTGGCGTGCAGCCCGCTGTAGCCGAGCTCGCGCCCCGAGTCGTCGCGATGCCAGGCGACCTCGCCGATGCCGAGCGGATCGAGCAGGCGCGGGCGCAGGTAGTCGGTCAGCGACTGCCCGCTCACGCGCTGCACGATCGCGGCGGCGGCGAAGGTGCAGGGCTGGTTGTAGGCGAAGACGCTGCCCGGCTCCTGCTCCGGCGGGAGGAGGAGGAAGCCGCGCACCAGGTCGGCCGGGTCCGTCTCCTCGGCGCGGTCGATCGTCTCGGCGGAGTGGCCGCTCGCCATCGCGAGGACGTGGCGGACGCGGATCGCACGCGAGCGCGGGTCGGTGATCTCGTCGTCGAGCTCGGGGAAGTACGAGAGGACGGTGGCGTCCAGGTCGACCAGGCCCTCGGCGACCGCGAGGCCGACGGCGGTCGCGGTGAAGCTCTTGCTCAGCGAGTAGAAGAGGTGCAGCCGCTCGGCCGAGTACGGCGCCCACCAGCCCTCGGCGACGACGTCGCCGCCCTGCACGACCATCAGGCCGTGCAGCTCGACGCCGGGAGCGGCCTCGACGCCTTCGACGAAGGCCAGCACTCCCTCGGCGTCGACGGAGCGGGCGGACGGGGTGCTTCTCGGCAGTGAGCGCGTCATCCTCCGATGCTACGACCGGCGCGGCGCCGCCTCCGCCCGGGGGCAGGAGGCGGCGCCGCCTAGGCGGTCGGCTCGGCGGGGAAGGGCCCGAGGCCGAGCAGGAAGCGGAGGATCGCGTCGGCCGGCACGCGCAGGGCGGGGCCGGAGCCGAGCTCCCACTCCGCGTCGGTCGGAGCGAGGGTGCGACCGCGGACGGCGGCGCGGATCGCGAGCGGCGCGCGCTGCAGGCGGTCCAGGGCCACCCCGCCGGTGATGCGGGAGGAGAGGGCGAGCGGCTCGGGGGAGAGCGCGAGCTCGACGCGGACGACCTCGACCAGCTCGGCGACCGAGCGGGGACCCGCGCCGGCGCGGCGAGCGGAGGCGAGAGCGGCCAGGGCCGGGGCGATCTCGGCGGCAGGGGGAGGGGAGGAGGCCTCGCGGGCGCCCATCCGCGTCGCGAGGCGCTGGCCGGTGCTGCTCGAGAGCCGCACGACGAGCTCTCCGAGCAGGGCGTCCCGGGAGACGGCACTGGCCGCCTCGCCTTCCGTGGTGGAGGGCGAGGCGGCCAGGACGGCGAGGCGGTCGAGCCTCTCGGCGACGAGGGGGCGCCAGTCGTTGCTGACGCCCGTCTCGTCGACCGAGGGCCCGGTGCTCAGCGGCAGGAACCGCGACCAGTCGGGCACGACCGCAGGGCCTAGCGTCCGCCCGAGCGGCGCTTGTTGTAGACGTCGAAGGCGACCGCGAGCAGGAGCACGAGGCCCTTGACCGCCTGCTGCCACTCGATGCCGATGCCCATGATCGACATGCCGTTGTTCAGGACGCCGATGATGAGGCCACCGATGATCGCGCCGCCGATGGTGCCGACGCCGCCCTGGACCGCCGCGCCGCCGATGAACGCGGCCGAGATGGCCTCGAGCTCGAAGCCGTCGCCCGCCTTCGGGCCGGCGAGGTTGAGTCGCGCGGTGAAGACGAGGCCGGCCAGCGCCGCGAGGACGCCCATGTTGACGAACAGCCAGAAGGTGACGTTGCGGGTCTTGATGCCGGACAGCTCCGCGGCGTGCAGGTTGCCGCCGATCGCGTAGACGTGGCGACCGAAGACGGAGCGGTTCATGACCACGCCGTAGATCAGGACGAGCACGGCGAGCACGATCAGGGTGACCGGGATGCCCTTGAAGGTGGCCAGCGCGAAGGAGAAGGCCGCGATCACGACGGAGACGAGGACGAGCTTGGTGACGAACCAGGCGCCCGGCTCGACGCTCTGCGCGTACTTCTGGCGGCCGCGGCGGGTGCGCACGGACTGCACGGCGAAGGCGACGATCGCGAGCGCGCCGATGACGAGCGACAGCGGGTCGAGATCGGTCTCGCCGAACAGGTCGGTGAGGAAGCCGTTGCCCAGCGCGCGGTACTCGGTCGGGAAGGAGCCGATGTTCGCGTTGCCGAGGACGACGAGCGCCAGGCCGCGGAAGATCAGCATGCCCGCCAGGGTCACGATGAACGCCGGGATTCCGACGTAGGCGATCCAGAAGCCCTGCCACGCTCCGACCAGGGCGCCGATGAGGAGGGAGAGGATGATCGACAGCCACCACGGGAGACCCATGTTGACCGCGAAGACGCCCGAGATCGCTCCGACGAACGCCGCGACCGAGCCGACCGAGAGGTCGATGTGCCCGGCCACGATGACCATCACCATGCCGATGGCGAGGATCAGGATGTAGCCGTTCTGGACGATCAGGTTCGAGATGTTCTGGGGGCGGAGGAGGATTCCGCCGGTCATCACCTCGAACAGCAGCACCACCACGATGAGGGCGATGAAGATGCCGTTCTTGCCGAGGTCGCCCAGCACGTGGCTGAGGCGCTTCGTGAAGGCGTTCTCGGTGGGCTTCACCTGCGCACCGGCCGCGGTGGACGGTTCGTTCTGCAGATCGGTCATCGTTGCTTCTCCTGGGTCATGAGGGTGAGGACCGCCTCGGGCGTCGCCTCGGCGATGGGCAGCTCGCCCGTGATCCGGCCCTCCGACAGCGCGTAGACGCGGTCGCAGATGCCGAGCAGCTCCGGCAGCTCGGAGGAGATGACGATGATCCCCTTACCCTGCGCCGCGAGCCGGTTGATGATGGTGTAGATCTCGTACTTCGCACCCACGTCGATGCCGCGGGTGGGCTCGTCGAGGATGAGGACGTCCGGGTCGGAGTAGATCCACTTCGACAGGACGACCTTCTGCTGGTTGCCGCCGGAGAGCTTCCCGGTCTTGGCGAGCACGGTCGGCGACTTGATGTTCATGCTGCCGCGGTACTCGTTGGCGACCTCGAACTCGCGGTTGTCGTCGACGAGTCCGCCGCGGGCGACCTTGTCGAGCGAAGCGAGCGAGATGTTCCGCTTGATGTCGTCGATGAGGTTGAGGCCGTAGTGCTTGCGGTCCTCGGTCGCGTAGGCGAGCCCGTGGGCGATCGCCTCCGAGACGTTGCGGATCTTGATCTCCTTGCCGGCCTTGAACACCTGGCCGGAGATGCGGCTGCCGTAGGAGCGGCCGAAGAGGCTCATCGCGAACTCGGTGCGCCCGGCGCCCATGAGCCCGGCGATGCCGACGATCTCGCCGCGGTGGACCGACAGGTTGACCTTGTCCACCATGACGCGGGTCGGGTCCTGGGGGTGGTGGGCCGTCCAGTCGACCACGCGCAGGATCTCCTCGCCGATGTGCGGCGTGTGGTCCGGGTAGCGGTGGTCGAGGTCGCGGCCGACCATGTCCTTGATGATGCGGTCCTCGGTGACGTCGTCGTGCGCGATCGTCTCGATGGTCTTGCCGTCGCGGATGACCGTGACGGTGTCCGCGATCTTCTTGATCTCGTTCAGCTTGTGGCTGATGATGATCGACGTGATGCCCTGCTCCTTGAGGTGCAGGATCAGGTCGAGCAGATGGTCCGAGTCCTCGTCGTTCAGGGCCGCGGTGGGCTCGTCGAGGATGAGCAGCTTGACCCGCTTGGAGAGCGCCTTCGCGATCTCGACGAGCTGCTGCTTGCCGACTCCGATCTCCATGATCTTGGTGGTCGGGTTCTCGCGCAGACCCACGCGGGCCAGCAGCGCCGCCGCCTCCTGGTTGGTCTTGTTCCAGTCGATCAGGCCGCCGAAGCCGCGCACCTCGTTGCCGAGGAAGATGTTCTCCGCGATGGAGAGGTAGGGGCTGAGGGCCAGCTCCTGGTGGATGATGACGATGCCCTTCGCCTCCGAGTCGCGGATGCTGGAGAACTGCATCACCTCGTCCTCGAAGACGATGTCGCCCTCGTAGGTGCCGTGCGGGTAGACGCCCGACAGGACCTTCATCAGCGTCGACTTGCCGGCGCCGTTCTCCCCGCAGATCGCGTGGACTTCGCCGCGCTGTGCGTTGAGCGTGACGTCCTGGAGCGCCTTCACGCCCGGGAACGTCTTGGTGATGCCGCGCATCTCGAGGATGTTCGAGGTCACGCCGCCTCCCTTCCTTCGTAGTGGGGGAGGGCGCCCAGTGGGCGCCCTCCCGGGGTGTTCCTTCTCGGGTGAGGAGAGAGGACTAGCCGTTCACTTCCGCGTCGGTGTAGTAGCCGCCGTCGACGAGGACGGACTGGATCTGGTCCTTGGTGACGATGACCGGCTCGAGCAGGAAGGACGGGACGACCTTCTTGCCGTTGTCGTAGGTGTCGGTGTCGTTGACCTCGGGCTCGGTGCCCTCGAGCACGGCCTGAGCCATCTTCACGGCCTCCTTGGCGAGCTCGCGGGTGTCCTTGTAGATGGTCGCGTACTGCTCGCCGGCGATGATCGCCTTGACGGAGTCGAGCTCGGCGTCCTGACCGGTGATGATCGGGAAGTCGGAGCCGACGGTGTAGCCGGCGTCGGTCAGAGCCGAGATGATGCCGCGGCTGAGGCCGTCGTAGGGCGAGAGGACGCCCTGGACCTTGGAGCCGTCGGAGTACGTCTTGGTGAGGATGTCCTCCATGCGGCTCTGGGCGACCTCGCCGTCCCAGCGCAGCGTGGCGACGGTGTTGAAGTCGGTCTCGCCGGACTTCACGACGAGCGTCTTGTCGTCGATGTACGGCTGGAGGGTGTCCATCGCGCCGTTGAAGAAGAACGTGGCGTTGTTGTCATCGGGGCTGCCGGCGAACAGCTCGACGTTGAACGGGCCGGCGGGGGCGTCGGCGGCCTTCGCGCCGGTGAGGTCGGTGAGACCGAGGCCCGCGAGGAGCGAGGTGGCCTGCTGGACGCCCACCTTGTAGTTGTCGAACGTGGCGTAGTAGTCCACGTTCTCGGAGTCGCGGATGAGGCGGTCGTAGGCGATGACGGGGATGTCGTTGGCCTTGGCCTCCTCGAGCACGCTCGTGAGGGTGGTGCCGTCGATCGAGGCGACGATCAGGGCCTTGGCGCCCTTGGTGATCATGTTCTCGAGCTGCGAGACCTGGGTGGGGATGTCATCCTCGGCGTACTGCAGGTCGACCTGGTAGCCGGCCTCCTCGAGCTGCGACTTGACGTTGTTGCCGTCAGCGATCCAGCGCTCGGACGACTTGGTCGGCATCGCGACGCCGACGAGGCCGCCGTCGCCGGATCCCGAGCCCGAGCCGCCACCGGTTCCGGAGGAGCAGGCGGCGAGGGAGAGGATCATCGCTCCGCCGGCGATGCCGGCGATGAGAGCGCGCTTCATTGTGGTCACTGTGATTCCTTCGTCATTGAATGCAGTGGATGCAGGGCCGCCCTCGGGATCGGGGCGGAGATGTGATGCCATGTGAGCGATCACATTGCGTCATGCTAGACCCGACGGCGCCGTTCGTGTCAACGCGTACGTCTCGACTCGGTAACGGGACACCGGCGGCGCGTCGTCCGCCCTCGGAGCGGTGCTGTCAAGGGTCCCCGGCCCCGGAAGGGAGCCGGAGCCGTCGGCGTTGCGTCCAGCACTGTCGAAAGGACGCACACCATGACGAAGACCTGGTTCATCACCGGCGCCTCGAAGGGCTTCGGCCGCGAGTGGGCCGAGGCGGCGCTCGAGCGCGGCGACTCGGTCGCCGGCACCGCCCGCCGGATCGAGACCCTCGACGCCCTCGTCGAGGAGTACCCGGACACGTTCCTCCCGCTGACCCTCGACGTGACCGACCGCGCGGCCGGCTTCGCCGCTGTGCAGGCTGCGGCCGAGCGGTTCGGCCGGCTGGACGTCGTGATCAACAACGCCGGCTACGGGCACTTCGGCATGATCGAGGAGCTCACCGAGGAGGAGGTCCGCGCGCAGCTCGAGACCAATGTCTTCGGCGCCCTCTGGGTCACCCAGGCCGCGCTGCCGATCCTCCGCGAGCAGGGCTCGGGGCACATCGTGCAGGTGTCCAGCATCGGCGGCATCAGCGCATTCCCCTCGATCGGCGCGTACCACGCGTCGAAGTGGGCGCTCGAGGGCTTCACCCAGTCGCTGGCCGCCGAGGTCGCCGGCTTCGGGATCCACGTGACCCTCGTCGAGCCCGGCGGGTACTCGACCGACTGGTCCGGTCCCTCCGCGTCGCGCAGCGAGCCGATCGCCGCGTACGACGAGGTCCGCGAGGCCGCGAGCCGACGCCCCTCGGCCGCTCAGCAGGGCGACCCGCGGGCCTCGCGTCTCGGGATCCTCGCGGTCGTGGACGCGGACGAGCCGCCACTGCGGATCTTCTTCGGACGCGCGCCGCTGGGCATCGCGACGGCGGACTACGAGTCGCGCCTCGAGACCTGGAAGCGCTGGAACGACGTGTCGATCGCTGCTCACGGCGAGTGATCCCGGGCGGTCGCGGCGCGAGGGCGTCGCGGCCGCCGGTCAGCGCGAGGCGGTGACGCTCGCGCTCCGGGGGACGGCCGTGGATCCGCGGACGACCAGCTGCGGAGCGATCGGCGCCGCCTTCTCCGGCCGGTCGCCCTCGATCAGGCTGAGCAGCGCGGCCACGCACCGGCGTCCGAGCTCCACGAAGTCCTGGCGGACGCTGGTCAGCGGCGGCCAGTAGAACGCCGCCTCGGGGATGTCGTCGAAGCCGATGACGCTGACGTCCTCCGGCACGCGGACGCCGCGCTCGTGGAACGCGCTCATCAGTCCGAGCGCCATCTGGTCGTTCCCCGCGAACACCGCGGTGAAGTCGAGGAAGCGCGAGAGCTCGAGGCCCACGCGGTGGCCGCGCTCGGCGCTCCAGTCGCCGAGCAGCGGCGGGCGCAGCGGGATCGAGCGGTGGTCGAGCTCGGCGAGGTAGCCGCGCATCCGCGCCTCGGCCTCGATCCAGTCCTGCGGGCCGGCGAGGTGCACGATCTCGGTGTGCCCGAGGTCGATCAGGTGCCCGGTGGCGATGCGGGCGCCGGCCATCTGGTCGACGTAGAGCGCGTCGTCGCGGTCGTCCTCGCTCGTCTGCAGCGTCACGTGCGGGATGCGCAGCGCGACTCCGGAGAGGATGTCGAAGACGCGGATCTGCGGCGCTACGACCACGAGGCCCTCGACCGCCTGGTTGAGCAGATGCCGGATCCCGGCCTGGATCGACGCGCCGTCGGTGCCGTCGACGTTGGCCGTGACCACGAGGTAGCCCGCGTCGCGCGCCGCCACCTCGATGGCCTGGATGCTGGAGGCCGGACCGTACTGCAGGCTCTGCGAGGACAGCACGCCGACGGTGCGGGTGCGGCTGGTGACCAGTGCCCGCGCGGCGAGGTTGGGGCGGTAGTCGAGCTCGGCCATGACCTCGAGCACGCGCTTCTTCGTCTCGGCGCGCAGGCTCGGGTGGTCGTTCAGGACCCGGGAGACGGTCTGGTGCGAGACGCCGGCCGCGCGGGCGACGTCGTAGATGCTCGGCGCCCGCGACGCGGGCTTGTCTTCCGGCATCGGGCACCGCGGCTCTCTGTGATCGGCGCCTCCGACGCAGGACCGGGGCGCCCTTACGGGCGGCTCGCCCGTCCGCGGGCGCGTGTGAGCACACTTTACGTCCCTCGGCGCGGGGGCCTGCACACCGACGGAACCTCGACGGCTCGGACGGGTGCCGCTCCCGGATCGGCCGGACGTTCCGGCACCGCTGGTGCGGTCGCGCCGGAACGACGCGATCCGCGCCTCCGCCCCGCGGTCGTCGCAGCGGGTGGTCGCCGCGGTCGGGTCAGCCGTCGAAGACCTCGGCCGAGGCGAAGGCCGCATCGGTGCGGAGCACGGCGACGAGGTCCGCGGGACAGTCCTCGAAGGCCGTCCTCTCCGGACCGGGAGGCGTGTGCGCTCGGAAGTCCACGACGGATCCCTGGGGCGCGACGGCGTCGGGCGATCACAGGCGCCACCCTGCGGTCCGGGGTACTTTCCCGCGTGTGAACGACAGCGACGAGAAGTCCGGGAGAGGCTGGCGCATCGATCTCGGCGAGCCGCCGGAGAGCGTGTCCGGCGATGTCGTCGACGCCCTCGATAAGGTGTCCGCGGAATTCGCGGCATTCCGGAGCGGGACTTCCGGCGAGGGCGGAGAAAGGGCCGCGGCCCTCCGCGGAGCCGCCCGACTCGGGGCCGGAGAGCATCGGCTCGCCGTCGCCTCGGGACTGACGCTGGAAGGCGTCCGCGCCTTTCTCGCGGGGGAATGACAAGCCGTCGGAGAGGCGGTTCCCCCGTGCCTCGACAAGCCGGCGCCGAAAGAAGAGAAAGGCCTCGAGAAGGCGCGGCATCCAGAGAGATCGGAGACGACGAATGGACGACGAGGAGTGGGCTAGCTACCTTCTCGCGGGGACCAGCGGTGCACCGACGGATCAGGACGGCGCGACCGCGGAACGCCGTGACGCGATGCTGGCGGCCGTCCTGCGGGAGCTGGACGCGGTCGATCCGTATGGACTCGAGCCGGGTCGCGAGGACGGCGCTCCCCGCGAGGAGTACGCGTCTGAGGCGGCCCCGATCGCGAGCATCCTCCTGCGCCGAGGACGGATCACCGGCGAGGAGCTCGACGCCGTCTGGCGGTTCTGGTTCGGCGAGCCGCTGAGCGCCCTGTTCGGCGACGGCTTCGCCCCGCTCCTGGCGCGGCTCGACCGGCCCGCTCCTCCCTCGGCGGAGGACTGACGGGCGCCGGGTTCCGGCGTCGGACCGGCCGCGATCCCGGCGTCCCGTATCGCTCCGCCCAGCTCCGCCCAGCTCCGCCCAGCTCCGCCTAGCTCCGCTCGCGGAAGAAGCGGATGAGCTCGCGCAGGGCCGGGAGCGTCGCGCTCTCGGCCTCGGCGTCGTCGAGGTCGTCGAAGGAGGTGCGGAGCCCGGCGGCGTCGGCGTCGGCGGCGGACTCGAACGCCATCGACCACTCCGGGAACAGCCGCTCCCGGATCGGCTCCTCGAGGAGGGTGCGCAGCTGCGCGTGGCGCTCATCGGCGGCGATGACGGCCATCCGCTCGCGCAGGACCGCGTCCGGCCCCTCGAGCACCTGGAGGAATCGGCCGTCGCGGTGCAGGAGCATGCCGGTCAGGCCGAGGCGCTCGTTGTTCGCGCGGCACTGGGCGAGCAGCGCGGGGAGGTCGGCGTCCGTGAAGCCGGCGGAGGTGCGGCTGGAGTAGACGAGGGAGAGCATGGCGTCCGTTCCGGGTGGGGGAGGCGGGCGCCTCCGCTACCAGTGGACCACCGACAGCGCCTCCCGCACGGCCACTTCCGCCGGCGGCGGCGGGCTGCTAGAGCTAGCCGACCGTGATCGGAGCGGCGGACGGACGGGTGCCCTGCCGCATCCAGACGAAGAACCCGACCAGGGTGAACGCGCCGTAGAAGACGTACATCAGCCCCGACGCGTAGTAGCCGGCCGAGAACAGCAGCGGCACGCCGACCAGGTCGACGGCCACCCAGATGAGCCAGAACTCGGTCCAGCCCTTCGCCATGCCGTAGGTGGCGAGGACGGAGCCGACGAAGATCCACGCGTCGCTCCAGACCGGCTCGTAGGAGCCGAGCGCGCGGAACACCGGGGTCAGCACCGCGGTGCCGCCGACCATCCCGAGCACCAGCAGGCCGCGGGTGCGCCACGACGCCCAGCGCGGTTCGATCAAGGTGGTCGAGTCGTCGGGGCGGTGGGTCCACCGGTACCAGCCGTAGACGCTGACCAGGATGAACATCACCTGCCGCCCGGCCTGGCCGAGCAGGTTGACGGGGTTCGGAGTGCCGAACAGGGCGCCCATGAAGACCGTGAACAGCAGCACGTTGCCGATGAGGCCGACGGGCCAGGCCCAGACCTTCCGCCGCATCCCGCCGAGGGCGCTGAGGAGCCCGAAGACGTTGCCGATGACCTCCCGCCAGAGGACGGTCTGCTCGCCGATGACGATCTGCGCGTCGAACAGCCAGTGCACGAGGTCCACGAGGCCTTCTTCCTGAGTCGGGATGCCGGGTGGTGCAACCCTGCCCCATCCCGGGCCATTCCCGTCGCGGGCGGATGCGGGCGCCGCGCTCGGACCACGCTGGATCCCGCTCCGGGGCGGGGAGCGCGACCGGCGCCCCGCTGTGCCGCCGCGACCGTAGGCTGGCGGGATGACGTCCCGGGTGCGACTCCTGCTGGCCTCGTCGCACCCCGGGCCGACCGTGACGGTCACCGTGCTGGCGACCGTGATCGCGGCGGCGTCCGGGCATCCGCTCGGGCAGGTCGTGCTGGTGGCGCTCGCCGTGCTGCTCGGGCAGCTCTCGATCGGGCTCGCGAACGACTGGATCGACGCCGACCGCGACCGCGCGGTGGGGCGCACCGACAAGCCGGTCGCGCAGGGGCTGATCGGCGTGGGCGCCGTCCGCGCCGCCGCACTGGGGACGGCCGCGGCCGCCGTGGTGCTCTCGCTGCTGCTCGGACCGGTCGCCGCGGTCGCGCACCTGGTGCTGGTCGCCGCGGGCTGGGCCTACGACGCGGGGCTCAAGCGCACGGTCTGGTCGGTCGCTCCGTTCGTGGTCGCCTTCGGGCTGCTGCCGGTGGTGGCGGTGGCGGCGGGCGACGGCCGGCTCCCTGCCTGGTGGGCGATCGCGACCGGCGCCGTGTTCGGCGTCGCGATCCACTGCACGAACGTGCTCCCCGACCTGGTCGACGACGAGGCCACCGGGGTCCGCGGCTTCCCGCACCGCCTCGGCCTGCGGCTCTCCGGAGTCGTCGCCTTCGGGTCGCTGGTGGTCGCCGCGCTGCTCGTGCTCGTCGGACAGCTCGTCGGCGACCAGCCGGTGCGCGGGACGGGCGTGGTGCTCGCGGTGATCGGGACCCTCGCGATGGTCGTGCTCGCCGCGGCGGGCATCCGCCTGGTGCTGACCGGCCCGCCCACGCGCACCCTGTTCCGGCTGGTGATCGCGGCCTCGCTCGTGCTGGTGGTCGAGCTCGGGCTGGCGGGCGCGCGGCTGGTCGGCTGACCGGCCGCCCGCGACCTCAGGACCAGCGCATCGCGTAGACGCGGGCGAGCAGGTCCGAGGTCGGCAGGGCGAGGGCGGTGCGGAGGAACGCCTCGCGGCCGCGGTGCGCGAGCGTGCCGAGCGGGCGTCCGAGCGCCATGTTCGCCTCCGCCTGCCGCGCCGCGCGCCGGGCCGCGGTGGTGCGCCGCCGGGCGAAGCCGGGCCAGGGGCCGGCCTCGCCGCGGCGCACGGCACCGGCCAGGAGCGGGGCGAGCTCGGCGGCGTCGAGCCAGCCGAGGTTCATGCCCTGCCCGCCGATCGGACTGATCTCGTGCGCGGCGTCGCCGATGAGCACGACGCGGCCGACGCCCATCAGCTCGGCCTCGCGGCGCCGCACCTGGAATCCGCTGAGCATCGTGCAGGTCTCCGGGTCGGCGTCGGCGCCCGTCCGGTCGCGGACAGCGGCGGCCAGGGCGCGCGCGGCCTCCTGGTCGGGGGCCTCCTCGGGCCGCCAGGCGGGGGCGCCGAGAGAGCGGTCGGGGCCGCTCAGGGCGACGTACCGGCGCCGGCCGCCCGGCAGCGGGAAGGACTCCACCACTCCGGCCGGGCCGACGTCGACCAGCGCGGTGCCGGTGAGACCGCCGGGCTCGGGGTCGGCGAAGTCGCCCATCACGTAGCGGTCCGGGTAGTCGCGGCCTGTGGTGCGGATCCCGAGCAGGTCGCGGACGGTGCTGCGGGCGCCGTCGGCTCCCACGACGAAGGCGGCGCGGACGGAGACCGGCTCGCCGCCCGGTCCGGTGCCGGTCGCCTCGACGGTGGAGCCGCGACGGAGCAGGCCGGTCAGCGCGACCCCGGGGCGCAGCGCGTCCGGGGACGCCGCCTCCAGGCGCTCGCGGAGGATCGCCTCGGTGCGGTGCTGGTCGAGGGTGACGACGTAGGGGTGCGTCGCGGAGGCGCGTGCGAACGAGAGCGTGCCGAGGGTGCGGCCCCGGCTGCGCGCGACGCCCTCGCGGACCCGGGTGGCCTCGGCCAGCACGGGAGCATCGGCGCCGACCGCCGCGAACGCGTCGAGCGACGGCGGATGGATGCCGATCGCCCGCGAGCCGCGCGGCACCGAGGAGCGCCGCTCCCACACCTGCACGTCCACTCCGGCCCGCGCCAGGAGCGCGCCGAGCAGGAGTCCGACCGGACCGCCGCCGACCACGAGCACGTCCGTCTCCGCTGTCACGGGTCGAGCCTAGGGAGCGGCGGTGCGGCGGGCGAGGGGGTGCGCTCGACCGCCGCGCGTGCTCAGGGTGCGAGCGGAGGTGTCAGAGCGCGTCGACGGCGGCGAGGATCTCCTCGGTCTCCGTGCGCGTCGTGTAGTCGACGTGCACGTCCGCCGTGCGGACGATCCGGTCGGCGTCGACGACCAGGACGGTCGGGTACGGGACGGCCGGGGTGTCGTCGGCGTTGCTGTCCTTCACGGCGAAGCCGAGCGCGGTGTGCGCCTCCTGCGCCTCGCCGCTGGGGGCGGTGACGATGCCGAGAGCGCTCGCGAGCGTGTTGCCGGGGTCGGAGACGACGGTGAAGCCCAGGTCGCCGTTCGCGACCGCCGCGCGCGACCCGTCGGGGGTCTGCGGGCTGATCGCGACGAGGGCGACTCCGCGCGACGCGAGCTCGGGGGCGAGGGTCTCGTTGTAGTGCTTGAGCGTGATGTTGCAGTACGGGCACCAGGCTCCGCGGTAGAAGACGAGGACGGCCGGGCCCGCGCCGAGGACGTCCGCGAGGTCGACGGTGTCGCCGTCGACGGTCACGACGGAGGCGGCGGGGAGCGCGTCGCCGGCGGTGACGGCTCCGCTCGGGGCGCCGACGGCGACGAGGTCGTCGCGCTCGCCGGAGAAGACGGCGGCGAGCTCGGGGCCGACCGTCTCGTCGAAGCCGACGGTGAACTCGTCGAGCTGGGTGCGGACGGAGGTGCTGGTCATCGGAAGTCCTTCGGTCGTGACGGTCGTGGTCCCCCGTCCGGGAGCCTAGGCATGCGGGGGACCGGGCGCCGGGCGCCCGTCACACGGCGTCACACGACGGCCGACGCGTGTCGGCCGGCGTGCGTGGGGCCCGGCCCCGTCGCTCCGTCATTCCGGGGCGACGACCAGCTCGCCGCCGGCGGAGCGTGAGACGCACGGCATGATCCAGCGGTCCTGCTCCTCGGGGGTCAGCACCAGGTCGCGGTGCTCCGCCGTCCCGCCGACGAGGCGCAGGCGGCAGGTGCCGCACGTGCCCGACTCGCAGGAGGAGTCGACGTCGATCCCGGAGGAGCGGAGCGCGGTGAGGAGCGAGCGGTCGGCCGGGACCTCCACAACGGCTCCGGTCGGCTCCCAGACGGCGGCGAAGGGGACGGCCCGGTCGCCGACGGCGTCGACGCCCGCGAAGTCCTCGACGTGGATCCGGCTCGGGCGCCAGTGCATCGTGAGGGCGAGGACCTCGTCGATCAGCGCGGACGGACCGCAGCAGTAGATCCGGGTGTCGTCGTCGGGCTCGGCGACGAGCGGCCAGAGGTCGAGCCGGCCGTGGATCGCACTGTGGTGCACGAGGGAGCCGTCGGCGGAGAACTCGTCGAGCCACGCGGTGTCCTCGGGGGTGCGGCTGAGGTACACGACCTGCACGGCCGAGCCCTGCGCCCGGAGCTCGGCGGCCATGGCGCGGATCGGGGTGACCCCGATCCCGCCGGCGATCAGGAGATAGCGGGCGGCGGGCCGGAGGACGAAGGTGTTCGCGGGCGGCGCGGAGGAGAGGACGTCGCCGACGCGGACGTCGTCGTGGAGGCTCCGCGATCCGCCCCGGCCCCCGGGCTCCCGGCGCACCGCGATCGCGTAGTGCGACGGCTCCGCGGATCCCGGCTCGACGAGGCTGTAGCTGCGGCGCTCGCCGGAGGGGGTCGTGAGCGTGAGGTGCGCGCCGGCGGAGTAGCCGGGCAGCGGGGCGCCGTCCTCGCTCCGCAGCACGAAGCGGGTGACGGCCGGGGTGAGCGCCTCGCGCTCGGCCACCACGAGCCGCAGCTCAACCACGGAGCACCAGCTCGTCGCCCACGCCGAGCGTGCCGCCGTCGAGGACCTCCGCGTAGACGCCGAGGAGCTCGTGGCCGTAGGTCTCGTGCAGCAGGCGAGGGACCGGCAGGTCGCGCCGACCGGTGCCCGGCTCGACCTCGGTCGCGGCGCACCGCTCGGTGGCCTTCGTGATCCGCAGCCGCAGCCCGCCCGCGGTGAGCTCGCGCCCGAGCAGCTCGAGCTCGCTCCACGCGGGCAGCCCCTCGAGGTGGATGTTCCCGCGGAACCGCAGCGGATCGACGCTCCGGCCGGTGCGCCCGGCGAGGTCGCGGACGCTCGCCAGGTTGATCAGCGAGACGTACTCCATCTCGATGTCGGAGTTGTGGGCCGTGTCGGTGTAGCGGCGCCCCGCGTCCTGGGCGATCACGGGCTCGACGCCGGGCGGCAGGTCGAGCACGCGGGCGGCGAAGGAGCGCAGTGCGGCCCGTCCGTCCTCCGCGCCGAGGTCGGCGGAGAGGACCCGGTGGCCGCGGACGTCGACGGTGAGCACTCCGCTGTCGGGGTCGAGGTGCGTGGTCAGGCCGGCGAGGCGGGCCTCGGCGACGAGGACGAAGTACTCGCGCTTGGAGATGCCGTGCCGCATGCCGGGCCGGTAGGCGCCGCCGGGGCGGGCGAGGGCGATCGTGCGGTCGAAGGGGACGCCGCGGCCGGCGGTGAGCTCGACGCGGGGGAGCGGCTGCGGGGTCAGGCCCTTCACCGGGTAGACGAAGAGGCCGTCCACGCGTGTCGTCATGCCCCCATCCTGGCGCATCGCGGGGGAGCCGGCAGGGCCGTCGCGGCGCAGGGGAGCGCGAGGAGCGGACGCGGCGCCGTGCGGATCCTGCGAGGCCGCGGGGCGGATGCGCTCCGGCGGGCCTCGTCAGTACTGGAGCGAGAGGCCGACCAGGGGCGGGACGACGAGCGCTCCCAGCTCGACGATCGCGACGCTGGCGCCGACGCCGAGCGTGACGGCCGAGAGCAGCCGGGCGCGGTCCTTCCGCGCGACGCCGATGACGCCGACGATCGCGGTCGCCGTCGCGAGCACGAGCATCGTGACCCCGAGGGCGGCGAAGAGCGCCCCGATCTGCGTGGTGTCGAAGCCGCCCCGGAACGCGAGGACCGGGATGGCCGTGGTGAGCGCGGTCCGCCCGATCTGCGCGAGGACGAGGACGATCGCGAGGACGAGGCCGACGATGCCGACGACGTCGCGGGGCCGGGAGTGGGGGGCGGGGACGGAGGCGGTCACGCCGTCGAGCCTAGGGGCGGGCGCGGCGGCGGGGCGAGTGCCGAAGGGTGTCGCCGAGCTCGATTTTTCGTCTCATGACCGGCGCCCCTGGCGGGCTTCTTCCGAACGAGAACCGGCTTCCCGTGACTGCTCGGCACCCTGTCATGCACTTCGTGCTCACGAGCGCTTCGGAAGGAGGAACGCCGGGAACACCTCAGCGAATCTCTCGGCGGTGACTATGAGCCATTGAGCGAGATCAGGAGCGGTGGCCTCGTCGCGCCACTCGCCGGTTTCGCGTAGGAGGACCTGGCTAGACAGGTTCCCCGGCTCATTGAGCCACTCGAGATCCGCGCCGACGGCAGCCTCGATCTCCACGCGATGGTCGAGCAGGCGGGCGAAGAGCGCCTTGTCCTCTCGGATCTTCAGCGCACAGGAGACGCCGGCGGGTTCGCGGGACGACAATCCGAGGACGATGACGGATCCGGGCACGCCGAGACTCACGTCGACAGTGGATCCGGTCGATCCGCTGGGCCAGGACGTGATCCTCGTCTGGAGACTCTCGCCGAGGTCGTGGACCTTGAGGAAGAACGCCTTCCTCTGCGCGAGGAGCGGCCGGGTCCCAGGCACCCGATGTCGATCCTGGTCGATCTCCAGCCCCGCGAGATCGGCGAGGTCTTCGGCGCGGAGGAACTGCGCCGGATCGGCCCGGCCCTCGCGATCGAAGGTGAGACCCTCGGACTCGAGGAACTCGCGCGGAGGATCGGTCCGGTCCGAGTCCATCCATCTGAAGCCCGGCGCTATCGTGCCGCCGCTTTGAAGTACTCTCCACGCGCCTTGCATCGGGTTGCTCGCGAGGACGGCTGCGACGGGTTGAGGGTAAGAGCCGGCGACCAGGGCGACCTCGCCGTAGGACGTCCATCTGCCGGCGGGGATCTCGGCGACTATTGAGGCCACGACGCTCCGCATCGCGGAGGGCTCTGCCCCGCCGGACGACGTCAGGTCTTCATCAGGACCAGGCCACAGAGCGATGATCCTCTCTGCGAGAGCGGCGCTGCGCTTCGCGATCTCCGGAGCGCCCCACTCCTCCTCGCCCGCGATCTCCTGATTAAGGCGAAGGCCACTCTCGGCCAGCATCCTGCGCTTCTGGTCGAAGGGGCGGTTGCTGAGCTCGCTGTTGTACCCGGTGAGAGTGAGGTTGCCGATCGTGTGGACGAGGCGGTCGTGCTCATAGGCGAGATCGGATCCGTCGGGCAGGCCCCGCTCGAAACCACGCCGCACGGCGTCGGTCAGGGTCTGAGGCAGGACGTGCTCGATGGTCAGGTTGCCCGGGTCGATAGTCTCCTTCGACTCGTAGGACTCCTCGAGCCACAGCAGGATGAGCTTCTTCTGAGCGGCCCGACCCTGCCAGTAGAACGGGACATTCGTCACCGCCTCCCGCACCTGCTTGTCCGTGCCGTAGTACTTGCGGCCGCGCGACAGGTGCTCGCGCAACGCGACGTCGATATCGGGGGCGTCGGCAATGGCGCTCACTGCTTGAAGGAGCGTTCGATTCAAGCTCGCAGTCGCGCGCCCGATGACGATGCGCCGGACGAAGTAGGACTCGAGGTAGGTCAGGGCCTGAAGCACCTGATCAGCGGACGCGGTTCCTGCAGCCCGCCGGTCCAAGAGGCGCATGACGACGGGATACGCAGTCGTCGAGCCCCATGCTCGGATCCGCGTCAGGCGTCTCTGGATTCGGTTGTCGACCTCGAGCGAAGGATCGAGAATAGCCGCGAGTACGTCGCCCAGCTTCGCGATTCGCACGACCTCGGCCACGATTTCGGCCGGGCCGGCGAGCTTCTCCAAGCGCTTCTGCTGCCCTGTATACGTGTCCGACTGCTTGGCGCGTTCGTCCGTCTGCACCAGGTCGAGCCAGAACAGCAACTCGAGGCTGTCTGCACTGAGCTTCTTCTCCAGAGGCAACCAGACCGATTCGTAGACCTCGACGCCGCTGTCGCCGAGCCGCATGAACAGATAGTTCTTCAGGAGATCCGACTGGGTCAGCTGAAGGCCGGTGTTGTTCAGCGATTCGAAGATGCGGTGTGCATTGTCCCGGGGCTCTGCCGTCACGACGACGAGGGCGAGGCCGTTGACTATGACGTTCTCGATCTCCTCGAGATCGTGCGGATCATCCGGGTCGTCGGCCGCAGCGATCTTCGAGCGGAAGTGGTTGTACGCCTCGCCGATCCGGCCGATACCTCCTGCGTCCGGAGCCGACCGAATGACCGCCAGGTAGGAGGCTCTATCCGCCTGCGTGGGCAGAACTTTCGCCGGCTTGTCCTTGTCGTACACATTGACCAGGTACTGCGCCTGGATGCCCTCAGCCTTTTCGGCGTCGCCGGTCTCGTTCAAGTGATCTCGGAGGGCGGCCAGGAGGAGCGTGAGGGTCGTCAGGCGCTGCTGCCCATCGACCACGAGCAGCTTCGAGACGCCGACAACCGAGAAGTCGGGGCTCTGGGCGAGTACCAGCGAGCCGATGAAGTGCGTCGCGGTGGGCTCCTCGCGGCGGGTGTTCGCGAGCTCGGCGATGTCGTTCCACAGCTGGTCGAGCTGCGGCTTCCCCCATGAGTAGACCCGCTGGTAGAGCGGCACCTGGTACTGCTTCTTACCCTCCAGCACACCGGCGAGGTTCGTCTCCGCTGCCTTGACCATTCTTACCTCCGCGTTGAAGTGTCTTCGAGATCGGCTTGCGCCCGTGGACGGCGCCTAATGATCGGCGGGCGCTGCCACTGAGAGGCCGCCCCTATTCGGGGTGAGCTCGAGGACGGTCTGGTCCGAGTCGGTGAGAACCGGGATCCCGTCGGGCAGCGTGTGGAGCGCCCGGGCGAGACGGCTGAAGGTCGTTCGAGCCTCGAGAGTTCCTTTGCCGGCGAAGGCGATGAGAATCCTGCTCGCGTCGATCTGCAGAACGCTCAGATCATCGAGGAGCCCGACGAGCTGCACCTGTCGTGCCGCGATCCGCCCGAGCTCGTCGCGGAGGACCCCCTCGACGGAGAGCAGCGACCGGTCCGGATTCGCATGCTCGGCCGCGACCCTCTCGAGCACCGCGATCCGAGCTCGAAGAGAGAATCCCTCGTACATCTGGGCGACGATGCGTTCGAATTCCCTCATCGGATCGTCGCGCTTGCCCACGAGTGCGACGAGGAGCTCGGGCGCGTACACCCGGTCAACGCCCTCGTACTTGGCCACGACATCGAGCCAGCGGTCGAGACGATCCTCGTAGCTGTTTGCAAGCGCATCGAGCGCACCGAAGGCATGGGCGGCTGAAGAGATCGCCGGGATCCTCGCTTGGTCGAGCAGGTAGCCGGCGACTTTCCGCGTCTGCTGCGCCGCGGTGACCAGTACCGATCGGTCCTCCTCGTTGGCCCGATTCTCGATTCCGAGCAGTGTCGTCGTGATCCTCTCAAGCTTCTTGTTCATCTGGTGCTGCGCGAGCATATCCCCGGCGACGGCGAGACCCACCGTGGCGATAAGTGGTCCGGCCGCAGCAGCGGCGCCCGTCCCCGCCACTGCCGGGACGAGCCGAGCATGAGCCGAGAGTTTCGTCGACCCGGCCGCCCGGACGATTCCGCGGAACCCGCCCCCTACTGCGGGAACGAGATCGCGAGCGACCGCGCCGGTCGGGAGGATGACGCGGTAGAGGCCCTCAGCGGATCCGGGCGATCGGGTGAGGCCGCCCGCAGCCTGACCGATCGCCTTCGCGAAGGCCCCTGCGGTCTGAGCCACGAGACCCGAGGCCACCTGGCCGGCCGGTGTCGGCACGCGACTGATGAGCAAAGCATCGCGATTGAGGAGCATGCGGAGCATCCCCTCGGTGCTCGGTTCCGACGGCGTCGGGACCAGGGGGACGACGACAGCTTCTTCGGGATTCACGGCGCCTCCAGCTGGTGTGTGTATCTCATCCTGTCAGTCGGCGGGGACCGAGCCGACGCATCCCGTTCGGACCGATCAGTCGGCAGCGCTCCTGAAAAGGGACCACCCGGATGCCCGTCCACTGGTTATGGCGCGATGACCCGAGTGCGGCATGTCAAGGTCCGTTCTGCAATGTCCTGTTCGCCTGCCGCCCCTTGCCCGCGCGCCGCTCCGCGCGCACGCTGGAGTCATGACCACCTGGAGTCCTCTCGAGATCGTCGGCGCCGTGGTGATCGCCCTCGCGCTGATCGGGCTCGCCGTCGCGGCCGTGGCGGTCGGAGCGGGCGACGAGATCGCGTTCATCGGCGTGCTGGTCGCCTTCGCGGTCGCGGTCACCGGGCTCGGCCTCCACATCGCCGGCCGCGAGGCGCGGTACCGCCGCGACAACCGGTGACGCCGACGCGACGACCGCTGAGCAGACGCGCTCCCGCCGCGACGGCCGCTGAGTGGAAGAGACTCCCGCCGCGACGACACTCGGCCGGTCAGTGCCCGAGCTCCACCAGCAGCACGCCGGCGATGATCAGGCCGATCCCGCCGAGCATCGTCCAGGTCAGCGGGTCCTGGAACAGCCAGCGCCCGAGCACCGCGGTCAGCGCGACTCCGACCGCCGCCCAGATCCCGTAGGCCACCCCGATCGGCATGCCCTGCGCGAGCGCCCCGGCCAGCAGCGAGAACGCGACGACGTAGCCGACTCCGACCACGACGTACCAGCGCTTCCGGCCGTCCGTCGCGGGCTTGAGGCTCATCGTCGCGGCGACCTCGGTGAGGATCGCGCCCGAGAGCAGCAGCCAGGCCATCAGCGCACCGCCCGGCGCGCGGCCTGCGCTCGCTGCGACCCGATCTCGACCATCAGCACGCCCGCGATGATCAGCACCAGCCCGATCGTCATCACGCCCGTCAGCGGCTGCCCGAAGAGCACGGCCGCGAGGACCGCCGTCAGCGCGACGCCGCACGCGGCCCACACGCCGTAGGCGACTCCGATCGGCATGCCGGCCCTGAGCACCCGGCTGAGGAGGACGAACGCCGCCAGGTAGCCCGCCACCACGAGCGCGTACCAGCCCGGCGACCCGATCGCGGCCTGGAGGGCGAGCGACGCCGTCACCTCGGTGAGGATCGCGCCGGTGAGGAGCACCCAGCTCATCGCGTGCCGTCGGATCGGGTCATCCGGCCAGCGTAGGGCGGGCGCGGAGGCGGGGGCCGCGGATCGAGGGCTCAGCGCGCGGGGAGGGGTGGGAACGATCGTTCTCCGGGCAGTGGCGCGCTCACCGCGCGAAGTGCTCGCGCACCTCCGCCTGCCAGCGCTCGCGGTCCTCCTCCGTGATGAACGCCGCGTCGAAGGAGTTGAGCGCCAGCTGCTCGAGCTGCGCGTCGTCCATCCGCAGCTCCTCGACCAGGGCGCGGTAGTTCTCATCCACGTAGCCGCCGAAGTAGGGCGGGTCGTCGCTCGAGACCGTCACGACGAGTCCCTCGCGGAGCATCGCGGGCAGCGGGTGGTCGGCCATCGTGTCCACAGCGCGCAGGGCCACGTTCGACAGCGGGCACACCGTCACCGGGATGCGGCGCTCGCGGAGCATCGCGACGACCTCCGGGTCCTCCATCGCGCGGATCCCGTGGTCGATCCGCTCGACCTTCAGCAGCTCGACGGTGGCCGCGACCAGCTCGGGCCCGCC
>NZ_PSTN01000021.1:0-71347 GCF_002930955.1 Rathayibacter sp. AY1A4
GGACCGGCTCGGGACTCGCGAGCACCGGCGTAGAGACTGGCTGGACCGCCGCGGCGGCTCTCGCCCTGCTCGCCCGTCGCCCCGCAGGCGCCCTCCGAGAGCACCTCTCCCGACACCGAGGACGCCCCCACCGGAAGCTGACACCGGAAGCTGACACCCGACTACTCGCCCCACCCGCCCCGCTCGCGGCGGGAACGCCGACGGCCCGGAGGACACTGTCCCCCGGGCCGTCGGCGTCCGTCAGCGCGCGTCGCGGCGGCGGCGCGTGACTCCGAGCGCGAGCGCTCCACCGGCGAGCAGGGCGAGAGCCGCCGCGGCGGTCCAGCCAGTCTCTACGCCGGTGCTCGCGAGTCCCGAGCCGGTCCGCGGAGGAACGGCGCCGGCCGGAGCGGGAGTCGGCGTGCGGGTCGGCTCGGCCGTCGGCGCGACCGTGGGCTGCGCGGTCGGCTCAGCCGTCGGCGCCACCGTCGGCTCGACAGTCGGCCCCGGCGTCGGCACCGTCCCCGCCCCGAACACGGACTCCGCGGAGCCGAGCGATGCGAGCACCGTCTCGCCGTTCGCGTCGTCCACGCCGTCGTTGTCGGTCACCGCGAACACCTCGCCGGAGCCGGTGATCCCGAGGCCCTCGAGCTTCTCCTGGGTCCAGCCGTTCCCGGCCTGCAGCGCGGGCAGCACGTCGACCGCGAGCGTCTTCTCGAGCATCGGCAGCGTCTCGCCGACCGCCGCGCCGGCCTCCGTCGGCAGCGGCACCGTGTACACGGCCTTCAGCGCGGCATCGGGCCCGTTGAGCTTGTCGCGCTCGATCACCGCGAGCGTGCCCGCGGCGGTCAGCGTGATCTCCGAGAGTCCGTTCCAGTCGCCGTCCGCCCCGGAGACGGCCTCCAGCGGGTAGCCGAAGAAGCTCCAGGTGTCGGCGGCGACGTCGTAGCGCCCGATCCGGACCACTCCGTCGGCGTCGATCGAGGCCTCGCGCTGCAGCGCCGTCCAGACGATCTCACCGGCGGCGCCGTCCTCGACGGTCACTCCCTCGAAGCCCTGCTTGCCCAGCGCGGAGGCGAGCTCCGCGGGCAGGGCGATCCGCTCGGTCACCGCGGCGTCGGCGTCGAGCCGCAGGAGCGCGTTGCCGTCGCCGGTCCCGCCCTCCGTCACGGCCCAGAAGCCGCCGTCGACGCGGGCGGCGATCCCCTCCAGATCCAGAGCGGCGGGCTCGCCGCCCTCGGTCACCGTGAGCGTCATGTCGAGCAGCGCCGGCGAGACGGAGGTGTCGATCGAGTGGAGGGTGCTCGGCGCGTAGGCGCTGTCGCTCACCGCGTACAGGCGGTCGGGCGCCGCCGGATCGGTCGAGAGGCCCGAGAGCGCGCCCCAGGGCAGCGGCGATCCGTCGACGTCGGCCGACAGCACGGTCGGGAACGCGGGGGCGGAGGCGCCGAGCGCGTAGAGCTGCACGCTCGCGCGGACGGCGGCCTCGGCGTCGTCGGTCTCGCTCGAGACGACCAGCAGGTCGCGCTCGGGCAGGGCGAGCAGCCCCTCCGGACCCGGGGTCGACGGCAGCGCCTGCACGAAGCGCGGCGCGGTCGGCTCCGACACGTCGTAGACGGCCACGAAGTTGGCCCGCTCGGCGCCGACGAACACGTAGGGGACGCCGTCGAAGGTGGCCGAGAGCAGGCCCTCGGGCTCGGAGCCCTTCGCGTCGGAGCGCTTGTCCGGGTAGAGCCCGAGGCGCACCGCGAGGTGGTCGAACGAGTTCCCGACGTCCCACTGCACGGCCCCGGTCGCGGCGTCGAGGATCGACCAGCCGCGCGTGCCGCCCTTCCAGTCGCCCTCGTTCGCGATCGCGACGTGGTCGTCGCCGACCCAGCCGATCGCGTCGGGCTCGCGCGGGACGTCGGTGATCGAGCCGGTCAGCGAGATCGAGTCGTCGTCGAGCGTGTCGATGCCGCTGACGGAGGCGGTGCCCGCGGTGTACGAGGCGGTGACGGAGCGGGTGGCCAGGTCGACGATCGCGACGGCGTTGTTCTCCTGCAGCGTCACGGCGACGGCCGTGTCGGCCGGGTTGATCGAGACGTACTCGGGCTCCGGGTCCGACGGGGTGTCGAGGCCGGCGAGACCGGTGAGGTCGACGTGCTCCGGCACCCAGGCGGAGGGGTCGCCCGCGAGGTCCATCACCACGAGCTCCCCGGCGGGCGCCTGCGGGAGGTCGCCCTCCTCGCCGCCCTCGGGGGCGAGGTCCTCGTCGCGCTGGTTCTCGATCGCGATGACCGCGGTCGAGCCGTCGGTGGTGACGTCGATGGAGTCGGGCTGGCCGCCGAGCTCGATGCTCGCGACGGGCGCGAGGTCGTCGGCGTGCAGCACGCTGACGTGGCCGGAGGGGTTCGCGAAGTCGCCGTCGCTCGTGTCGACCACCGCGAGGACGTACTCGCCGGTCGCGTAGACCGAGGTCGGCTCGCCGCCCACGCCGACGCCGCCGCGCGGCTCGGGGGCGTCGGGGTCCGAGATGTCGAGGACGTCGATGCGCTGCCCGGCGGAGTCCGTCGAGTAGACCAGGCGGCCGTCGGGCGACGCGCTCGAGATCTCGGCGACGGCGGAGTCGGCGGACGGGTCGGCCGCGTTGAGGTAGGCCGGCACCGTGGCGATGCGGGTGAAGAAGGAGTCGCCCGCGGCGGAGGCGGGCAGGGCCGCGGCTCCGAGGGTGCAGCCGGCGAGGGTGACGGTGAGGGCGAGGGCGGCGGTGCGGGTGCGGGTGCGGGTGCGGGTGTGACGAGAGGACACGGGTCTCCTGAGCGGCTTCGAAGGAACCCGCCCACGCTGGCCGCCCCCGGTGAACGCCCCGCCGCCCGCAGGTGTCCGCCCGGCGAACGCGCGGTGGCGGAGCCGCGACCGGGCGGGGGTCTCGAGACGCCGGCACGGACGCCTCGAGATCCGCCAGGCGGCGTGGTCAGCGCGCGAGGCCCTCCGCGGCCGAGCCCCAGGAGCCGAGGGCCGCGCGGACGCGCTCGTCGCGCGCGAGCGTCAGCGCCTCCGCGTACCCCTCCTCCAGCACGTCGTCGAGCCGCACCCGCGCACCCGTCTCGGAGGAGCGGACCGCCGCCTCCACCATCGCGAGGCTCCGCACGTTCGAGTGCACCTCGCCCGAGGGGACCGCCCCCGAGCCCAGCACTCGCACGAACTCCGCGAGCGAGCCCGCGATCTCCTCGGGCACGGGCTCGAGCGTGGCGGTCCGCACCGGCTCCGACTCGCGCGACTGCCACTCCGGAGCGCCGTCGCCGTCCCAGTGCGCGGTGCCGCCGGCCCCGTTCACGCGCCAGTCGCCGTTCCACGAGGTCTCGAGGCCGTCGGCGCACCAGCTGCCGGTGTAGCTGAAGCGCACTCCGCCGGCGAACTCGAACACGGCGCTCGCCGCGGCTCCGTCGGCGTACCAGCTCCAGCCCGGGTTGTACTCCTCGCAGTAGACCGCGACCGGGTCGCTGTCGAGCAGGTACCGCGCCGCGTCGAAGGCGTGGATCGCCATGTCGACCAGGAGCACGTGGTCCATCTCGTCGCGGAAGCCGCCGAAGCGGGGTGCCTTCGCGAAGTGCACGGAGGCGGTGCCCAGCTGCCCGAGCCCGGCGATCTGCTCGCGGAAGGCGGTGATCGCCGAGTAGTAGCGGCGCGACTGGCTGGTCATCAGGAGCCGGCCCGAGGCCTCTGCCGTCGCCGCGAGCACCAGCGCCTCGGCGATGGTCGGCGCGATCGGCTTCTCGGAGAGCACGGGCAGCCCGGCGAACAGCGCCTCCGAGCTGACGGGCAGGTGCGCCCGCGGCACGGTCACGTTGACCACGGCGTCGGCGCCGGAGCGCGCGGCGACCTCGGCGACGGAGGTGCCGACCGCGACCGGGCCGACCCCCTCCTCCTCCGCGGCAGCCGTGGCGAGGTCGACGTCGAGGTCGACCAGGCCGACGAGCTCGGCGTCCGGGGAGTCGCGGATGGTGCGGATCCAGGCGCGGCCCATCGCGCCGGCGCCGACCTGGACGAGGCGGACCGTCATCGGACGAGCGCTCCCTCGTAGTCCTGGCCGTTGTGGAAGTCCTCGGTCTCGTAGCGCTGCAGCACCGGGAGGCGGCGCTCGGGGCGCGAGGAGCGCACCCACTCGACGCCGTTCGCGATCACGCGGCGCACCTCGGCCTGGTGGTAGACGGGGTAGTCCTGGTCGCCGGGGGAGAAGAAGAAGATGCGCCCGTGGCCGCGCTTCCAGGTCATGCCGGAGCGGAAGACCTCGCCGCCCGTGAAGGTCGAGAGGAACACGAGCTCGTCGGGCGCCGGCACGTCGAAGAACTCGCCGTACATCTCCTGCTGCGGGATCAGGAAGGGGTGCGGGATCCCCTGGGCGATGGGGTGCGTGGGGTCGACGGTCCAGACCAGCTCGCGGTCCTGCTCCGAGCGCCAGCGCAGCGTGCAGGTGGTGCCCATGAGCTTGCCGAAGATCTTCGACCAGTGGCCGGAGTGCAGGACGACGAGGCCCATGCCCGAGAGGACGTGGCGCTGGACGCGCTCGACGATCTCGTCGGAGACGTCGCCGTGGGCCATGTGGCCCCACCAGACGAGCACGTCGGTGGCGTCGAGGACGTCCTCGGTGAGGCCGTGCTCGGGCTCGTCGAGCGTGGTGGTGGAGACGGTGGCGCGCTCGCCGAGGTTCTCGCGGATGCCGTCGGCGATCGTGCTGTGCATGCCGTCGGGGTAGATCGCGCGGACCTTCTCCTCGATCTGCTCATGGCGGTTCTCGCCCCAGACGAGGACGCGGACGGGGGAGGAGGGTGTGGTCACGGTGTTCCTTCTTCGACGGTGGAGACGGTGCGGCAGTGGGCGGCCCGACACGGGGTTAACCGCTTTACCGGCCGCGTCTCCTAGGATGCGGGAGACGTCCGCCCCGCGTCAACCACGGCCCGGCGGCGCGAGCGGAGGAGGCGCGGTGGCCACGATGAGGGATGTCGCGCGCCTCGCGGGGGTCTCGATCGCGACGGTCTCGTTCGTGGTCAACGACACCAAGCCCGTCTCGCCCGAGACCCGCGAGCGGGTGCGGGCGGCGATGCGCGAGCTCGGCTTCCGGCCGCACGCCCTGGCCCGCGCTCTCGCGCGGCGCCGCTCCGGGATCATCGCGGTCGTCTATCCGCTCGTGTCGAGCCGGCCGCTCAACACCGCCACCTCGTTCCTGCTCGGAGCCGCCGAGGCCGCGGCGGAGCAGGACCACTCGATCGTCCTGTGGCCGACGGTCGGCGGCTCCGACCGCCTCGCCGACCTGCGCGCCGACGGCCTGATCGACGGCGTCGTGCTGATGCAGGTCACCAGCGAGGACGAGCGCGTGCCGGTCCTGCGGGACTCCGGCACGCCCTTCGCCCTCATCGGGCGCACCCGCGACCCGTCCGCCCTCGACTGGGTCGACATCGACTTCGAGGGCATGGTCGAGGAGGCGCTCGGCCGGCTCGCCGGCCTGGGGCACGCGCGGGTGGCGCTCGTGCTCGGCCCGGACCGCGACGCCGCGGCCGACTTCGGCCCCTACGCGCGCACCCAGGAGGCGTTCGCACTCGCCTGCGCGGCCCGCGGCGTCGAGGGCGTGCTGCTGCGCTGCGAGGAGTCGCCCGCCGGCGGCCGCACCCTCGCCCGCTCGTTCGACCCCGCCTCCGCGACCGCCGTGGTGATCGTCAACGGGGGCGCCGCCGTCGGTTTCGCGCACGAGGTGCGGCACCGCGGGCTGCGCGTGCCCGAGGACCTCTCGATCGTCCTGCTCGCCTCCGACCCCGACGTCGCCGACCTGGCCGACCCGGCGCTCGACCTGCTCGTCGCGCCCGGCCGCGAGCTCGGCCGCCGCGGAGTGGAGGCGCTGCTCGCCCGCCTCGCCGACCCCGCGGCACCGCTCCTCCAGGAGCGCATCGGCGGCCCGTGGCGCCCCGGCGGCTCGGTCGCCCCTCCGCACTGACGGGCGCCCCGGGAAGCCCCGGGAGCGCGCGTTACGGCACGATCGAGTCGATGTAGCCGCCGTCGACGCGCACGGCTGCGCCCGTGGTGGCCGAGGCGAGCGGGGAGGCGAGGTACGCCACCATGTGGGCGATCTCCTCCGGCTCGATGAGGCGCTTCAGCAGCGACTGCGGCCGGTGCAGGCGCATGAACTCGCGCTGCGCCTCCTCCCACGGCAGCTCGCGGTCGACCAGCTCGTAGACGAAGTCCTCGACGCCGCCCGTGTGGGTCGGCCCGGCGAGCACGCTGTTCACCGTCACCCCGGTGCCGGCGGCGGCCTTGGCGAAGCCGCGCGAGACGCCCAGCAGCGCGGTCTTCGACACTCCGTAGTGGATCATCTCGGCGGGTGTGACGACGGCGGAGTCGCTGCCGATGTAGAGGACGCGGCCCCACTCGCGCTCCATCATCCCGGGGAGGTAGGCGCGGGTGAGGCGCACGCCGGTGAGCACGTTGACCTCGAAGTAGCGGCGCCACTCGTCGTCGTCGATGGAGAGCGCATCGGCGGAGCCGAAGATCCCGAGGTTGTTGACGAGCACGTCCACGTCGGCGGCCGCGCGCAGGAGGGAGCCCGTGCCCTTCTCCGTCGACACGTCGGCGGCGACTCCGCGCACCCGCGCCTCCGGCACCGCCGCGCCGACCGCCTCGATCGCCCGGCGGATCGACCGCTCGGAGCGGGCGTTCACGATCACCTCGGCGCCCGCCTCCGCGAGCGTCGTCGCGATGGCCAGCCCGATGCCCTGCCCCGACCCCGTGACGAGGGCCGTGCGCCCGGTGAGATCCAACCCGATCATGCTGCTCCGCTCCGCGCCGCCGCCCGCCGGCCGCGCTCGGGGTCGAGCATGCCACCGAGCCCTGACATCCGGCCCACTCCCGGCTGAGGACGCCCGCGGGTCGCCGCGGCGTCGCTCGGAACGGCGGAGACCGTTGCCAACCGGACACTCGTGCGTTACGGTCTAACCAATCGGCAATACGTATTACCCGTGGGTAGTAGGCCGATGACCCAGACTGTCGACGAGGACGAGGCGGACGCGTGACCCCGATGCAAGCAGATGTCGCCGTGATCGGCGGCGGACTCGGAGGAGTGGCGGCGGCGATCGCCCTCGCCCGCAACGGCCTCTCGGTCGTGCTGACCGAGCAGTACCCGTGGCTGGGCGGCCAGCTCACCTCGCAGGGCGTCCCGCCGGACGAGCACACCTGGGTCGAGCAGTTCGGCGTCACCGCCGACTACCGGCGCCTCCGCGACGGCATCCGCGGCTACTACCGCCGCAACTACCCCCTCACCGCCGAGGCGATGCGCGACGACCGCCTGAACCCCGGCCGCGGACTCGTGAGCCGGCTCTGCGCCGAGCCCCGCGTCGCCGTCGCCGTGCTCGACGAGATGCTCGCCCCCTACCGCTCGAGCGGAGCGATCCGCGTCGTCACCGGCGTCGTCCCCTTCGCCGTCGACGGCGGCCCGGGCCGGATCGAGCGCGTCCTGCTGCGCGACGCGGTCTCGGGCGAGGAGCTCGCCGTCTCCGGACGGTACGTGGTCGACGCGACCGAGACGGGGGAGCTGCTCCCCCTCGCGGAGGTCGACTACGTCACGGGCTCCGAGTCGCGCGACGAGCACGGCGAGCCCAGCGCTCCCGCCGTCGCCGACCCGATGAACGTGCAGGCCGTCACCTGGTGCTTCGGCTTCGACAGCGCGGACGGCGACCACACCATCGAGCGCCCGGCCGACTACGACTACTGGCACGAGTACGAGGTGCCGTTCTGGGGCGGGAAGCTCCTCTCCTTCACCGCGCCGAACCCGAGGACGCTGCGCCCCGAGACCCGCACGATGCACGTCAACGCCGTGGGTGACACCCGCACCGCGGACCAGCGCGCGCAGGGCGGGGACACCGACCTCTGGATGTTCCGCCGGATCCTCGCGACCGAGACCCTCCGGCCGGGCGCGCTCGACAGCGACATCGTGCTCGCGAACTGGCCGATGCTCGACTACCTCGACAGCTCGATCCTCGACGTGTCGGAGCCGGAGAAGCACCTCGCCGGCGCCCGCGCGCTCTCGCTGTCGTACTTCTACTGGCTCCAGACCGAGGCGCCCCGGCCCGACGGCGGCCGCGGCTGGCCCGGGCTCCGGCTCCGCGGCGACGTGATGGGCACCGCCGACGGCCTCGCGCAGGCCCCCTACATCCGCGAGTCCCGCCGGATCCGCGCGCTCACCACCGTGCGCGAGCAGGACGTCTCCGTCGCCGCCCGCGGGACGGGGAGCCCCGCGCGCTTCGACGACTCCGTCGGCGTGGGCATGTACCGGATCGACCTGCACCCGACCACCGGAGGCGACAACTACCTCGACGTGGAGTGCTCGCCGTTCGAGATCCCGCTCGGCGCCCTCGTGCCGCGCACCCCGACGAACCTGCTGCCCGGGGGCAAGAACATCGGGACGACGCACATCACCAACGGCGCGTACCGCCTCCACCCCGTGGAGTGGAACATCGGCGAGGCCGTCGGCGAGCTGGCGGCCCTCGCCCTCGCCGAGGACCTGTCGCCCCACGAGATCGCCGCCGACCCCGCCCTCGTCGCCCGCCTGCAGGCGAGGCTCGAGTCGCGCGGCGTAGAGACCCACTGGCCCGACGTCGTCGGGTACTGACCGGGAACACCGAGAAGACCATTGGAGAAAGAGAGACGATGAGACCAGCGAAGAAGCTGATGGCCTCGCTCGCCGCAGTCGGAGTGATCGCCGCCCTCTCGGGCTGCGGCGCCGCCGGCGGCGGGGACGACTCAGCACCCGTCGCTCTGAGGATGTCCGTCTGGACCTCCGACGAGAAGCAGCTCGCCCTGTTCGACTCGATGGCCGACGAGTACATCGCCGACCACCCCGAGATCGAGTCCGTGACCTTCGAGTCCCTCCCGTTCGCGGACTACAACTCGACCCTGACCACGCAGGCCGCGGGCGGCAACGCCCCCGACCTCGCCTGGGTGGGCGACATCGCGAAGGACCTGATCGACGCCGGAGCGCTCGCTCCACTGACCGAGACCTTCGAGGGGACCGAGGGCTACGAGTACGACGACATCCTGCCCAGCGTGGCGCAGTCGTTCAGCCAGGACGGCGAGCTCTACGCGTACCCGTTCTCCAACTCGCCGTTCGCGCTGTACGTGAACCAGGACCTCATCGCGCAGGCCGGGCAGACCGTCGACCCCGCGACGCTCAGCTGGGAGGACGTCGACCGCATCGGCGCGGCCGTCAACGAGTCGACCGGCAAGGCCGGCTACATCATCCGCGACTTCGACTTCTCGGGCTGGCTGAGCCTCGCGAACCTCTGGGCGGGCTGGGGAGCCCAGCCTTGGAGCGACGACGGGACCCAGTGCACGATGGACTCGCCCGAGATGGTGGAGGCGTTCCAGTTCTTCCACGACTCGGTCTACGTCAGCGGCGCGACCCCCGGACCCGGCGTGACGGCGGACTTCTTCGCCGGCGACGCCGCGTTCACGACCGCGCAGGTCTCGCGCGCGAGCCTGCTCGACGGCTCGTTCCCGTTCGAGATCTACCCGCTGCCCGTCGGCCCCGCCGGCGAGTACGGCAACATCGGCCAGGCCGGCATGGCCGCGCTCGCAGGCGGCGACCACGTGGAGGAGGCGACCGGCTTCCTCTCGTTCATGACCAACCCGGAGAACTCCGCCAAGCTCGCGCAGTTCTTCCCGCCGCCCCGCGAGTCGCTGCTGTCCGGTGAGGAGCTGGCGAAGGTCAACACGCGCCTCAGCGCCGAGCAGCTCGACCGCGTCGTGGTCGACGAGCTCGCCGACGTGTCCGCCACCCCTCCGGTGACGAGCCCCGCCGAGATCACCTCGGTCGGCAAGACGGCGCTGGACCGCATGTGGTCGGCCGATGCCGACGTCGCCGAGGTGCTCGGAGGCGTCTGCGACGCCATCGCGCCCGTCCTCCAGGGGAAGTGATCCCGTGACCGCGACCTCGACGGACAGCCGCCGATCCGCTCCCGCCGGCGCCTACTGGAACCTCCGGCGCCGCGACGCGCTCGCCGGCTGGCTCTTCATCGCGCCCCAGCTGCTCGGTGTGATCGTGTTCGTGCTGCTGCCCGTCGGGCTCGCGGTCTGGTTCAGCCTCAACGAGTGGAACGTCTTCACCGGCTCCATGACCTTCGTGGGC
This sequence comes from Rathayibacter sp. AY1A4, assembly GCF_002930955.1. Classification (NCBI taxonomy): domain Bacteria; kingdom Bacillati; phylum Actinomycetota; class Actinomycetes; order Micrococcales; family Microbacteriaceae; genus Rathayibacter; species Rathayibacter sp. AY1A4. The sequence goes on from NZ_PSTN01000021.1 coordinate 10,133, forward strand.
GGCGAGAACTACGAGCGGGCGATCAACGACCCGAGCATCGGCGCGGTGCTCGGCACGACCGCGGTCTTCTCCGGGGGAGTGGTCGTCCTGAACCTCGCCCTCGGGCTGGGCCTGGCCGTGCTGCTCAACCGGAGGATCCCGGGCGGCGCCCTGTTCCGCACGCTCTTCTTCTCGCCCGTCGTCATCTCGGTGGTCGCCTGGACCCTCGTCTGGGGCTTCCTCCTCCAGGACAACGGCGCGATCAACGGCCTGCTCTCGCTGGTCGGCCTCGACGGGCCGAACTGGCTCCAGGAGGGGCCCACCGCGATGGCGAGCGTCATCGTCACGCAGGTCATCCGCAGCGTCGGCGTCAACATGGTGCTCTTCCTCGCCGCGCTGCAGGGAGTGCCGGGCGACCTCTACGAGGCGGCCCGCCTGGACGGCGCGAGCCCCCGCGCGATCTTCTTCCGGATCACGCTCCCGCTCATCTCGCCCACCCTGCTCCTCACCGGCATCCTCACGATCGTCGGCTCGCTGCAGGCGTTCGCGCAGGTCGCCGTCCTGACCGAGGGCGGGCCCGAGCTGTCGACGACAGTGCTCGTCTACTACGTGTTCCAACAGGCCTTCGAGTTCAGCGACATCGGCTACGGCGCGACGCTCTCGCTGATGCTGCTCCTCTTCGTCCTGATCCTCACGGTCGTGCAGTGGCAGCTGCGCAAGAAATGGGTCTTCTATGAGAACTGACGCCGTCGTCGAGGAGGGGACCCCGCTCACGCCACGCCTCGAAGCCGTCCCGGAGCCGCCCGTCAAGCGCCGCCGCGGCCGCAGCCCGCTCATGACCGCCCTGCTCGTCGTGACGCTGATCCTGCTCGTCCTGCCGTTCGCGGTGCCGACGTTCTGGATGATCGCCTCGTCGTTCAAGCCGGTGAACGAGATCTTCTCGAACCCGCCGACCCTGCTGCCGGACTCGCCGAGCCTGGCGGGCTACGCCGAGGCGTTCCGGTTCCAGCCGTTCGCGCTCCAGTACTGGAACAGCCTCTACATCGCGGTCACGGTCACCGTGGTGACGCTGCTGGTCTCGAGCCTGGCCGGCTACGCCTTCGCCCGGATCCCGTTCCCGGGACGCAACGCGGTGTTCCTCGTCGTCCTGACCGGCCTGCTGGTGCCGACGGAGGTGACGATCATCCCGCTGTTCCAGATCTTCCGGCAGCTCGGCTTCATCGACACCCACGTGCCGCTGCTGCTGGTGCCGATGGTCGGAGCGCCGGCGGTGCTGGGCACGTTCATCATGCGGCAGTACTTCATCGCGATGCCCGGCGAGCTCGAGGAGGCCGCGCGCCTGGACGGCCTCGGCCGCTTCGGGATCTGGCGGCGCATCTTCCTGCCGCTGTCCAAGCCCGCGCTGTCGGCCGTCGCGATCCTGACCTTCCTCGGGTCCTGGAACATGTACCTCGAGCCGACGGTCTACCTGACCTCACCCGAGCTCTTCACCCTGCCCCAGGCGCTCACCCGCTTCACCGACGCCTACGGCGGGGAGATGTGGGACGTGCAGCTCGCCGCGGCGACGATGACGGTCGTGCCCGTGCTGGCCGTGTTCCTCCTCGCTCAGCGGCAGTTCGTGGAAGGGCTCGCGCACTCCGGTCTGAAAGGCTGACCCGGTGTTCACGGATCGCCCCCTCGCCGCCCTCCGCGAGTTCCGTGCGGAGGTCGCGGAGCCCGAGGACTTCGACGCCTTCTGGCGGGCCACCCTCGCGCTCGGGCGGGAGGGCGGCCCCGCCGTGAGCGCCGCGCCGGTCGACGCGGGCCTCCCGCTGGTGCGGGTGCGGGACGTGCGATTCCCCGGCTTCGCGGGCGAGCCGATCGCCGCCTGGCTGGTGACCCCCGCGGTCGACCCGGGCGCCCCGCTCCCCGTGGTGATCGAGTACCCCGGGTACGGGAGCGGACGGGGCCGTCCGATCGAGCACCTCTGGATCGCCGCCGCCGGGTACGCGCACCTGGTCGTCGACGCGCGAGGCCAGGGAGCCGGCCGCCTCGCCCGCTCCGGAGCCACCCCCGACCCCCACGGCAGCGGACCCGCGTACCCCGGGGTCACGACCCGCGGCATCGAGTCGTCCGAGACGTACTACTACCGGCGCCTGATCGCGGACGCGGCGCTCGCCGTCGACGCCGTGGAGGCGCTCCCCGGGCTGGACCCGGACCGCGTGTCGGTCTTCGGCGGCAGCCAGGGCGGAGCGCTCGCGACCGCCGCGGCGGCGCTGCGCCCCCGGGTGCGCGCCGCGATCGCCCTGGTGCCCTTCCTCTCCGACGTCCTCCGCGCCACGACCGTCACGAACGAGGCGCCCTACGTCGAGATCGCCCGTTACCTGGCGACCCGCCCCGAGGACCTCGACGCCGTCGAGCGGACCCTCTCCTACGTCGACGGCGTCCACTTCTCGCGGCGCCTGGGCTGCCGGGTGCACCGCTCGGTCGGCCTGATGGACCCGATCTGCCCGCCCTCGACGGTCTTCGCCTCCCACAACGTCTCGGGCGGCGAGACGTCGATCGACGTGTGGCCGTACAGCGGGCACGAGGGCGGCGGGGTCGGCGACCGCGAGCGGGCGCTGGAGGTGCTGCGGGAGGTCCTCGGGTGACCGGACGGGCGTGACTCCGCGTCTCAGGACGCCGGCGCCTCCTCCATCCCGAGCCGCATCGCCAGGTCCATGGCACGCAGGCGGGCCGGCGAGACGTCGTAGGGCAGGCTCCGGATGATCTCGCCGGCGCTCCGGGCGCGGGAGCCCTGTGCGGGATCGGGGGCCGGCGCGGGGTCCTCGGGCGGATGCGCCTCGTCCCACGCGTCGAAGATCGCCTCGTCCTCCTCGAGCTGACCGGACTCCTCGACGACGCGCATCAGCCGGGCCTCGAAGGCGTGCCGCTCCCGCGCCACCTGCTCCACCCGGGGGTCGTCCTCGGCGACCGTGTCGTCGAGGGCCTCCTCGGCGGCGTCGACGCGGTCGGCCTCCGCCCGCAGCGCCGGATCGGCGGCCAGGACGACGAAGCGGCCGGCCTGGGAGACGGCGCCCAGCGGACCGAACATCCGCTCGGTGACCAGCAGGGTGTCGAGGTCGGCCTGGCGCAGCGAGCCCTCGGGCGCGCCCTCGAGGCGGCGCGAGACGATGTCGTCGAGCAGCCCCAGCCGGCCGCCGAGGGTCCGCATGCGCCGGACCGAGGCCCGCTTCCGCTGCAGCTCCTCCTCCTGCGCGGCGAGCGCGTCGTCCAGCCGCGCGAGGACGCCCGCGACCTCGTCCTCGCGGTCGGCGCTGTCCTCGGCGCCGGCCGGGGCTGCGACGGCGAAGGCGTCCCGGATGTCCTCGAGCGCGACCCCGGCGTCGGCCAGGCGGCGGATCCAGAGCAGCCGGATGATGTCGTCGTAGCCGTAGCGCCTGCGGCCGTCGCCGCCCCGCTCGCGCTCGGGGAGCAGGCCGAGCCGGTGGTAGTGGCGGATCGCCCGCGGAGTGACGCCGGCGAACGCGGCGGCGTCGCCGATCTGCACCTGGCGGGGCGGGGCGGGGAACGAAGGCATGGGGGACCTCTCCGATCGGGACGGTGTGCATCGAGCAGACCACATGACGCAGGGGCAGGAGCAAGCCGGCCCGGCCTGCTCCCGCCCCGCGTCCCCTCGCGCTCAGCGCGCCAGGCGCACCGTCGCGATCTCGAACGGGCGCAGCTCGAGCTGTACGTCGGCCGACTCCGCCTCGACGGAGCTCTCGATGCGGACCTGCTCGGTCTGGCGCTCCATCAGGTCGGTGCGGGTGACCGCCCGGACGGCGAAGGCGGCGCGGAGGGTCGCTGCGGCGCGGCGGCCGAGCGACTCGTAGAGCCGCACGATCACGTCGCCGCTCCCGTCGTCCGCCGCCTTCACGGCCTCGACGATGACCGAGGGGTCGTCGATCGACACCAGGGGAGCGACGGGCGCGGCGCCGGTGAGCCTGCGGACCGGGGTGTTCAGCGCGTAGCCGGCCTCGACGGCGTCGGGCAGATCGGCGCCGACCACGAGCGAGACGGCGAGGCGGTGGCGGCCCTGGTCGGCGTCCGGGTCGGGGAACAGCGGCGCGCGCAGGAGCGAGAGCCGGACCGTGGTCGTCGGGGTGCCGGCCGCGGCCCGGTCGCGGGTGATGTCGTGCCCGTAGGTGGAGTCGTTGACGACCGCGACGCCGAAGCCCGGCTCGCCGACGTGCACCCAGCGGTGCGCGACGGTCTCGAAGCGGGCGGCGTCCCACGTCGTGTTCACGTGGGTCGGGCGGTGCACGTGGCCGAACTGGATCTCGGACGTCGCCCGGTCCGAGAGCAGGTCGAGCGGGAAGGCGAGCTTGAGCAGCTTGCGGCGCTCGTGCCAGTCGATGTCGAGGTGGAGGTCGACGGCCGCCCGGCCGATCTGCAGCGAGACGGTCTGCACGACCGTGGAGCCGCCGAACGAGCGGGTGATCACGACCGCCGGCACCTCGCGGCCGAGCGGGTCGCTCACGGTGCCGGCGCGGACCGAGTCGACGCCGACGAGGTCCTCCACCGTGCGGCGGTAGTTGTCGTCGAGGTCCCAGGCGTCCCACTTGTTCGGGGTGTCGCGGTGGAGCTGGAGGAGCCCCGCGGCGGCGCCGGCGGGCACGACCTCCCGGCCGCTCGCGAGGTCCACGACCGACTCGAGGAGCCCGGAGGCGCCGATCCGCACCCGGACGAGCCCGTTGTCGAGGACGTGGGCGTCGCCGTCGGAGCGGAGCGTCGGGGCCGAGTGCTCCGCGGCGGGGTCGGCCGCGGCCGCGCCGAGCGCCGGCACGCCCCCGACGGCGAAGGGGGAGGAGTTCACCAGCAGCTCCGCGGAGCCCTCGCCGGCGAGGGCCCGGACGGTCTCGGCGATCATCTCCTCGATCCGCTGCGCGATGCGGGCGTAGTTCTCCTCCGCCTCGCGGTGCACCCAGGCGATGGAGGTGCCGGGCAGGATGTCGTGGAACTGCTGCAGGAGGACCGTCCGCCACATCTCGCGCAGCTCGTCGGCCGGGTACGGGACCCCGGCGCGGACGAGGGCCGTGGTCGCCCACAGCTCGATCTCGCGGAGCAGGTGCTCGCTGCGGCGGTTGCCCTGCTTGGTGCGCGCCTGCGACGTGTAGGTGCCGCGGTGGAATTCGAGGTAGAGCTCGCCCGACCAGGTGGGCGCGTCCGGGTACTCGGCCTGCGCCTCCTCGAAGAAGCGGCGGGGCGTGGACAGCTCGACGGTCGGCGAGCCCTCGAGGCTGCGCGTGCGGCGGGCGGCCGCGATCATCTCGCGGTTGGGGCCTCCTCCGCCGTCGCCGTAGCCGAAGGGCACGAGCGACATGGTGCCGCTGCCCTTCTCGGCGTACTGGCGCTCGGCTCGGGCGAGGTCCTCGCCGGAGAGGTCGGAGTTGTAGAGGTCGACGGGCGGGAAGTGCGTGAACACGCGGGTGCCGTCGATGCCCTCCCACCAGAAGGTGTGGTGGGGCATCGTGTTGGTCTCGTTCCACGAGATCTTCTGCGTGAGGAACCAGCGCCCGCCCGCTCCGGCGATGATCTGCGGCAGCGCGGCGGAGTAGCCGAAGGAGTCCGGGAGCCAGACCTCCTCCGTGTCGATCCCGAACTCGTCGAGGAAGAAGCGCTTGCCCTCGAGCAGCTGGCGCACGAGCGCCTCGCCGCCGGGCATGTTCGTGTCCGACTCGACCCACATCCCGCCGACCGGCACGAAGCGGCCCGCGAGCACGTGGCCGCGGACGCGCTCGAACAGCTCCGGGTGGTCGCGCTTCAGCCACGCGTACTGCTGCGCGGAGGAGGCGGCGAAGACGAAGCCCTCCTCGCGCTCGATCAGGTCGCAGACGTTCGAGAAGGTGCGGGCCACCTTGCGGGCGGTCTCGCGGGCGGGCCAGAGCCAGGCGGAGTCGATGTGGGCGTGGCCGACGGCGTGCAGGTGGTGCGCGCTGGCCGAGGCGGGGCGCTCGAGGACGGTCCGCAGCGCCTCCCGGCCCGCGGCGGCGGTGCCGGACACGTCGTCCGGATCGACGACGTCGACGGCGCGGTCGAGGGCGCGCACGATCTCGGCGCGGCGCTGGGAGGACTCGGGCAGCTGCCCGATCAGCCCGACGAGCACGGCCATGTCCTGCTCCAGCTCCCAGACCTCCCGGTCGAGCAGTCCGAGCTCGAGACGGCGGAGGCGGTAGAGCGGGTCGGACGGCAGGGCGCCGTCGGCGGGGCGGCCGCCGAGCGCCGTGGGGGTGAAGGACCAGTCGCCGGTGATGTTCGGGTTGGCGGCGGCCTCGATGTAGAGCTCGACCGTGCGGTCGCCCGCCTCGCGGCCGGGCAGCCGGTCGAGCGGGACCGACTGGTTGAACGGCTCGACGGCCTTCACGACCGTGCCGGTCGCGGTGAAGACGAGCCCCTCCGCCTCGAAGCCGGACTGGGCGCCGGTGTAGCCGAGGTCGACGACGAGCTCGGGCTCGCAGCCGTCGACGCCGACCCAGGAGGCGGGGATCTCGCCGCGCACGTGGAACCACACGGTGCCCCACGGGGCGCCCCACGGCTCCCCGATGCGGGCGGGCGCGTAGGACGCGGCCCGCGCCTGGTCGAAGGGGACCGGCTCGCCCGGAGCGGTCCACGACTCGATCCCGAGCGGCTCGACCGCCCGGTGGATAGCCGGCCGGAGGCTCTCGGCGCGGAAGCGGGCGATGCGGGCTTCGATGCGGGTGCTGTCGTCATGCATGCGTTCTGGTGCTCGTTCCGTGTGCAGTGGGGGAGGGCGGCGGCGCGGAGGGCGCCGCCGCCCGGGGTCAGGAGGCGATGACGACGCGGTGCCCGTCGGGGAAGACGGCCACCTTCCGCCAGGTGTCGCCGGAGCGCTCCCAGCCCTCGTTGACCTGTCCGGCCGGAGGGGTCGGGATGGTCTCGGGGGCGCGGGCGACCGTGGTGTAGCCGGCCGCGCGCTCCACCCGGCCGCGGCCGAGCTCGAACGAGGTCAGGCGTCCGTCGTCGACGATCAGCGAGCCCTCGTCCACTCCCGCGGCGCCGCGCTCGATGAACGGGTTCACGAGGCGCGTCTGCGAGGAGTCGCTGCCCAGCACGATCGCCTTCTGCTGCGGGAAGCGGCCGAGGCTGAGCCCGTAGAAGCCGCCGAGGACGGTGAGGTTGCGCACCTCGAAGTCCGCTCCGCCGTTCGTCAGGCCGACGCCGAGGCAGTTCGCGCCCGAGGTCGGGAAGAAGTTCGGGTTCACGATCATGTGGCTCGTGCCGGCCTCGATCAGCACCTCCCAGCCGTCGCGGGAGCCCTCCGAGCGGAAGTTGATCAGGGTCAGGCCGGAGTTGACCGAGCGCCGGTTCTCGTTGCGGATCGACCGGAGGCCGACCGTGCCGCCGATGGCCTGGCAGTCGAGCAGCGTCATGTTCGTCGGCGCGAGGAGGAAGCCGCCGAGGCCGGGGCTGATCGCCTCGACGTTGGTCATCGAGCCGCCGATGGAGGCCTTGCCCGAGTCCTCCACGCCCCAGCCGGCGGGGGCGACGATCTTGATCTTGTTCCAGGAGTTGGCGTACGAGTACTCGTCGTCGACGCCCGAGACGAAGGTGGCGCGCTCGCGGAAGATGCCCGACTTGCCGGTCTTCTGGATCCACAGGTTGCGGAACTCGCAGTTGACCAGCGAGCGCAGCGACATCCCGTGGCCACCCGAGGGCGTGCCCGTCATCTCGAAGTCGGCGAGGACGACACCGGTGGCCTTGTTGTTGTTGGCGGGGCCGGCCGCGTCGCCGGTCTGGCCGGAGACGGTGAAGATGTCGCGGGTCGAGCCCTCGATCTGGACGATCCTCGTCTGGCGCATGCCGGCGCCGACGATCTTCGGCCCGGCGTAGCCGTAGGGCGGCCCGTTCTCGGGCTGCACCGGGTAGCCGCGGTAGTCGACCGCGAGGCCCGTCACCCGGATCTCGCCGGCGGGCAGCGACACCTCGCCGCCCGGAGCGGTCATCGCCTTGTCGATGGCCGCCTGCACCGCGCGGGTGTTGTCGGCGCCGGCGCGGTCGTCCCAGCGGAACTCCTTGTCGAGCGGCGAGATCGGCCCCTCGGTGACGCTCAGGCGCTTCTTCTGCCCGGGAGCGTCGGCCGGGGGCGCGGCGGCGGCCGGAGTGGCGGCGCCGACGGCCCCTGCCGCGCCGGCGAGGGCGGCGGCGCCCCCGGCGAGGAAGAGGCGGCGCGAGTTGTCGGGCCTGCGCTGCGGATCGTGCTCGGGCTGGTGATCGGGCTTGTGCTGCCGATCGGGCCTCGGGGAGGCCGTGGTCTGGTTGTCTGGGTCTGCGGGATTCATCATCGTCGACGTTCCGCCCTCTCTCGCCCCGGATGGGCGTACGGCGATCCTTCGTCATCGGTAGCCTGAGGTCAAGACGTAATACCTATTACCAGGATGAAGCGGGGGTGTCCGGGTGCCGCGGATCACGCAGAAGGACATCGCGCGTCTCGCGGGAGTCAGCCAGACGACGGTGTCGTTCGTGCTCAACGACAAGGGCGAGCAGCTCGCTCGGGTCCCGGAGGCGACGCGGGCGCGGATCCTCAAGGCGATCCAGGAGACGGGGTACGTCGCCGACCCCATCGCGCGCCGCCTCAAGCAGGTCGGCACCGGCATGATCGGCGTCTACACCTACGAGAGCCTGTTCCCGCTCGACCGCGAGGACTTCTTCCACCCGTTCCTCGCCGGCATCGAGGAGGAGGCGCAGAACCGCGACATCGACCTCCTCCTGCTGACCAGCGGCCGCGTCGGCGGCCGCCGCGGCGGCCTGAGCGGCGGCACCACCCGGCTGCGCCTGGCCGACTCCTGCATCCTCCTCGGGCAGCACATGCCCCGTGAGGAGCTCGAGTTCCTCAACGCGAGCGGCTTCTCCTTCGTCAGCGTCGGCCGCCGCGACGACGCCGGCGGGCCCGTGCCCTACGTGGCCGCCGACTACGCGTCGATCGTCCGCGAGTTGATCTCCTGCGCGCGCGCCCTCGGCCACACCCGCTTCGCCTACGCCGGCCACGGCGAGGGCGTCGAGTCGTACACCGACCGCATGGCCGGCGCGCGGGCCGAGCTCGGCGACGGCTTCCTCCACCTCGTCCCGGGGCCGGAGGCGTCGCCGCGGGAGTGGATCCGCCGGATCGCCGCCGAGGGCGTCACGGTCGTCCTCGCCGAGCAGGAGGAGCAGTTCGTCCTCCTGCAGGAGGCCGCCGAGGCCGAGGGGGTGGCGGTGCCGGGCGACCTGTCGCTGGTGTCGCTCTCCGGATCGGCCGACCGCACCGGCTGGCAGGCCGGCTTCGAGCTGCCCCGGCGCGACATGGGGCGCCGCGCCGTGCAGATCCTCATCGAGGGCGACCCCGCGCGACGGGAGCAGCAGCTCCTCCGCTGCACGCTCGTCGACGGCGCCTCCCTGGCCGCGGCCCCGGCCTGACCGGCCGGCCCTGACCGCTCGGCCCTGAACGGCCGGGCTCAGCCCGAGTGGTGGCGCCCGATGGGCAGCACCAGCGGCGTCCGCGAGACCGGGTCCTCGATCACGCGCGACTCCATCCCGAACACCGCGCGCACCGTCTCCGGCGTCACCACCTCGGCGGGCGTGCCCGAGGCGTACAGGGCTCCGTCGCGCACGGCGACGAGGTGGTCGGCGTAGCGGGCGGCGAGGTTGAGGTCGTGCAGCACGATCACGATGGTCGTCCCGCGCGAGCGGTTGAGGTCGGTGAGCAGGTCGAGCACCTCGACCTGGTGCGACACGTCGAGGTAGGTCGTCGGCTCGTCCAGGAGGAGCACGTCGGTCCGCTGGGCGAGGGCCATCGCGATCCACACCCGCTGGCGCTGCCCGCCCGAGAGCTCGTCCACGGGGCGGTCGGCGAGCTCGAGCGTGCCGGTGTCGCGCAGCGCCTCCTCGACGATCGCGTCGTCGTCCGATCCGGAGCCGCGGCCGAACAGGCCCCGGTGCGGGTAGCGGCCGCGGGCGACCAGGTCCGAGACGGCGATCCCCTCCGGCGCGATCGGGGTCTGCGGCAGCAGGCCCACCTGCTGCGCGACCTGGCGCGTCGGGAGCCGGTGGATCGCGCGCCCGTCGAGCAGGACGCTCCCCGAGCGCGGGGTGATCAGCCGCGCCATCGCGCGCAGGAGCGTCGACTTGCCGCAGGCGTTCGCGCCGACGATCACCGTGATCCGGCCGGGCGGCACGGCGAGCGAGAGCCCGTCGACCACCACGCGCTCGTCGTAGGCGAGGGTGACCGCGTCGGCGGCGAGGGTGGGCGGGGCGTCGGTCACAGGGAGCCTCCGGAGCGGTTGCGGCGGGCGAGGAGCCAGAGCAGGAAGGGCGCGCCGAGGGCGCCGGTGACGACACCGACCGGGAAGCGCGCGCCCGAGAACAGCGCGCCGACGACGTACTGGGCGAGCAGGTCGGCGGCGAGCACCACGACCGCGCCGACCAGGGCGGAGGGGATCAGCAGCGTGCGCGCGCTCGGCAGGATCCGCCGCGCGATCGGCCCCGAGACGAAGGCGACGAACGCGATCGGGCCGGTGGCGGCGGTCGCGACGGCCACGAGGCCGACTCCGACCGCGAGCAGGGCCAGCCGGCTGCGCCGCACGTCGAGCCCGAGCGCGGTCGCCGACTCGTCGCCGAGCTGCAGCACGCCGAGCCGGCCCGAGAGCAGCAGCGCCAGCGGCACCAGCACGAGCATCGTCAGCGCGAGCGGCGGGACGGAGGGCCAGGCGGCCGAGTTGAGGCTGCCGGTCAGCCAGCGCAGCGACTCCTGGACGTCCTCGAAGTCGGCGCGGGTCTGCACGTAGGCGATCACGCTCTGGAACATCGCCGCGACGCCGATGCCGATGAGGATCAGCCGCGCCCCGATCACTCCGCCGCCCTCGGCCAGCCCGGCGATGATCAGGGCCGTCGCGAGCCCGGCCGCGACCGCGATCACCGAGACCGCGCCGCCCGAGAGCCCGAAGAACGCGATCGCGACGACGGCCGCCGCGCTCGCCCCCGACGTGATGCCGATGATGTCGGGGCTGGCGAGGGCGTTGCGCAGCATCGTCTGGAAGATCACGCCGCCCATCCCGAAGCCCACGCCCACCAGGACGGCCGTGATGGTGCGCGGCAGCCGCAGCGTGCCCACGGTGAAGGAGGCGCCCGGCACGGTCTCGCCGAGGATCACGCGGACGACCTCCGGCACCGAGTAGACCGTGCTGCCGACCGTGAGCGAGACGACGACGAGCGCCAGCGCGAGCACCGCGAGGACCGCGCAGCCGATGACCGTGCGCCGACGGCGCAGCGTGCGGCCGGCCGCGATGCCGACCGCGGCGGGCGCCTCCGCGGTCCTCACAGCGCCCGCACCTTCGAGCGGCGCACGATCGCGATGAGCACCGGGGCGCCGATCAGCGCGGTCACGATGCCCACCTCGACGTCGCTCGGCCGGGCGACCACGCGGCCGACCACGTCGGCGACGAGCAGCAGCAGGGCGCCGAGCAGAGCGGAGGAGGGCAGCAGCCAAGCGTGCGCGGGGCCGGTGACGCGGCGGGCGAGGTGCGGGACGACCAGGCCGATGAATCCGATCGGTCCGGCGATCGCGGTCGCGGCGCCGCAGAGCAGCACGGCCGCGAGCCCCGCGACCAGGCGGATGCGCCCCACGCGCCGGCCGAGGCCGGTCGCCAGGTCGTCGCCGAGCGCCAGGGCGTCGAGCCCTCGCGCGCTGGAGAGGGCCAGCACCGCGCCGACCGCGAGGAACGGGAGGACCTGCAGGATGCTCGCGGTCTCGGCGCCGCCGACTCCGCCGACCTGCCAGAAGCGGAAGCGGTTCAGCGTGGTCTCCTGGGTGAGCAGGACCGCGCTGATGAGGGAGGTGAGCGCGGCGGCGGTGGCGGCTCCGGCGAGGGCGAGCTTCAGCGGAGTGGCGCCCTCGCGGCCGAGCGAGGCGACCGCGTAGACGAACGCCCCGGCGGCGGCGGCTCCGAGGAACGCGAGCCAGATGAACTGCGGCAGGCTCGTCGCGCCGACCCCGGCGATCCCGAGCACGACCGCGAGCGAGGCGCCCGAGTTGAGGCCGAGGATGCCCGGATCGGCGAGCGGGTTGCGGGTCAGGCCCTGCATCACGGCTCCGGCGAGCCCGAGCGCGGCGCCGACCAGGATCGCGAGGACCGTCCGCGGCACCCGCCCCTGCACCGCGGCGTCGACGATGGACGCCGGATCGGGGGAGGTCAGCGCCGGCCAGACCTCGCCGAGCGGGATCTCGCGGGAGCCGTACACGAGCGAGAGGACCGAGGCGACGGCCAGCGCGACGAGGGCGACCGCCAGCGCGGTCGCCCTCGTCTTCCGGGTGGGTGCGGTGCGGGTCACGACACCTTGTCGGCGGCCGCGGCGAGGCCTGCGGTGTACTCGTCGAGCACCCACGGGATGCTGAGCAGGTTCGGCGACGAGGTGGCCATGGCGGCGGAGGAGCCGTCCTCCAGCACGTAGACGGAGCCGCGCTCGACGGCCGGGATCTTGGAGAGCAGCGGGTCGGCCTGCAGCGCGGCGAGGGTCGTGTCGTCGCCGTAGACGACGAGCACGTCGGCGTCGAGCTGGTCGGCGTTCTCGGAGCTGATGGTGCCGCTGAACGCCTCCGAGTCGCCGGAGAGCTCGACGACGCTCGGGGCGACGTCGAGCCCGAGGTCCTCGACGAACTTCACGCGCGCGTCGTTCGGCGTGTAGTAGGTGAAGGTGCTCGCGTCGGTCGGGTCGTACCAGCCGTACATGAACGTGGTGCCCGCGAGCTGCGGGTAGGACGCGGTGGTCTGCGTGATGTCGCTCTCGATCTCGCCGACCTTCGCGACGGCCTCGTCCTCGAGGCCCAGCGCGGCGCCGTCGAGCTTCGCGGAGTCCTGCCAGGTCGTGCCCCAGGGCAGGCCCGGGTAGGCGACGGTGGGGGCGATCTGGCTGAGGGTGTCGTAGTCCTGCCGGGTGATGCCGGAGTAGGCCGAGAGGATCACGGTCGGGCTGAGGTCCGAGATCGCCTCGAAGGGCACGCCGTCGGTCTCGTCGAACAGGGTCGGGGTCTCGGCGCCGGAGGCGTCGAGCGCCTCCTTCGTCCACGCCAGCAGGCCGTCGCCGTCCTCGTCGCCGTAGGAGGCGCGGGTGAAGCCGGCCGGGGTCACGCCCAGCGCGAGCGCCACGTCCTGGTTGGTCCAGCTCGTCGCGACGACGCGGTCGGCCGACTCGACGGTGGTGCTGCCGAAGGCGTGGTCGACGGTGACGGGGAAGCCCTCGCCGCTCTCGGCGGCGCTGCTCTCGGACGTGCCCTCGGAGCCGGCGTCGGCTCCTCCCGAGCAGGCGGTGAGCAGCAGCGCGGCGAGGCCGAGCGAGGCGACGGCGGTCAGGCGGAGGGGGGTGCGAGTGGCGGGCACGGCGATCCTTCGAAGGGGGTGGTGGGGGTTGCGAAGGTTAACCTAACCTAACCGCCTGGACGGGGCCAGTGGCCGGTGGGATCAGCGGCGGTGGGACGCGACCAGGCGGCGCAGGTGCTCGCGGGGAGCGTCGACGATCCGGACGGGGTCGTCGAGCACGAGCGTCGTGCGCTCGGATCCGTACTCGGGCCAGCCGGCGTCGCCCGTCGCCGCGAAGGCGGCCCAGCGCGACGAGACCTCGTCGCTGAGGCGCTGCGGGGCGGGCCCGATCGTGCCACGGGCGTCGTCGAGGCTGCGGAAGAGGAAGGGCAGCTCGAGGGAGTGGGTCGCGCCGCGGGAGTCGTCGGCGCGCCAGGCGAACAGGGCGGCGCGCGTCGATCCGGTCGCTGCGGTCCGGGCGTCGAGCAGCCGCAGACTCGGCTGCCGGTAGATCTCGTCGGCGAGGCACGCCTCCAGGGCCTCGGCGTCCGAGGGGGTGCGGCCCAGGTCGGCCGCCAGAGCCTCTCGATAGGACCCCGCGTCCCCTCCCGGAAGCAGGTCGGCGACGTGCCGGTCGAGCTGTGCGCGCAGCTCGACGGAGTCGGGAGCCCGGAGGTCGACGGAGCCCGAGCCCTCGTTGACGTTCGTCGTCACGACGAGATCCACTCCGCTCGAGGCTCCCGCCGCGACGGCGGACACCGGGTCGCGGGTCAGCAGGCGGCCGTCGAGGCCCGCCCGGAACACGGCGACGGTGTTCGGACCCGCGGCCGAGCGGCGGGCGAGCAGGCGGTCCTGCGCCTCGATCAGGCGCGTCCAGGGCAGGTCCAGGAGCCGCTCCGGCGGCGCGCCGAGCAGGTCGAGCAGCTCCGCCGTCGCCTCCTCGCCGTACTCGCGGGACCCGACGCGCTCGGGGTTCGCGCTCTGCAGCACTGCTCGCGCGAAGAGGCCCTCGGCGCGGGGCGCTGCGAGCAGCATCGCGGCCGACGTCGCGCCGGCGGACTGGCCGGCCAGCGTGATCCGACCGGGGTCTCCTCCGAACGCCGCGATCTCGTCGCGGACCCACTCGAGCGCGGCGACGGTGTCGTGCAGGCCCGCGTTCGCGGAGTCGCGGTACTCGTGGCCGAGGAGGTGGTCCACGGTGAGGAATCCGAGCGCGCCGAGCCGGTGGCCGAGCGCCACGACGACGGTGCCGGTCCGGGCGGCGAGCCGTGCTCCGTCGCAGAAGGGCTCGGAGGGGGAGCCGGCGACGTGCAGCCCCCCGTGGATCCAGACGATCACCGGGCAGGCCTCGGCTGCCTCCGGCGTCCAGACGTTCACGGTCAGGCAGCCGGTCTCGCTTCCACCCGACGTCTGCGGAGCCCGCGGTCCGGGCTCCAACGCCTCGCGCCGTCCGCTCCAGGCCTCGAGCGGCGGAGCCGGGAGGAAGCGCCGGGGGTCGCCCGCGTAGGGCACCCCGAGGAACGCGTGCGCCGCTCCGTCCGGCGTCTCGACGGTCCGCCCGAGCAGCCGGCCGGCGGAGACGACGGCCTCAGCCATCGCGCCCTCCGGGCTGCAGGAGCACCGGCCCGTGCCCGGGCGAGAGGGTGCTCTGCAGCACGAGGGAGGACGCTCCGACGGCGGCCGCGTCGCGCGGGTTGGTCGAGAGCTCGACCTCGATCGGGTGGGCCCGGCGGGCGAAGCGGCGCTCGTCGAGGCGGGCGCGGATCGCGCGGGTGTGGATCGATCCGGCGATGGCGACTCCGGGGCCGGTGAGGACCAGCTCGTCGAGGTCGAACAGGTTGGCCAGGATCAGAGCGCCGTCGGCCAGGTGCCCGGCCGCGCGCTCGATCAGGGCGAGGGCCGCCGGATGGCCGTTGATCGCCGCCAGGCTGAGCACGTCGAAGTCGCGGGCGTGCTCCTCGGCGCGGAAGGCGAGGTCGAGGTCGGCGAACGCGGCGCGGTCGGAGCGCGCCTCCTCCACGACCACCGTCGGCGAGGCGTACCGCTCGAGGCAGCCGATGTTGCCGCAGAAGCACTCGCGCCCGCCCGGCACGATCGTGACGTGGCCGATCTCGACCGCGTTCGAGCTCGCCCCGCGCAGCAGTGCGCCGTCGAGGACGACGCCGGCCCCGATGCCGGTGCCGACGTAGATGCTCCCGAAGGTGCGGTGCCGCGAGACGCCGCGGCTCCAGAACTCGCCGATCGCGGCGGCGGCGGCGTCGTTGTCGAGCAGGATCGGCGCGCCCAGACCGGCGCCGAGCTCCTGGCGGAGCGGGTGGTCGCGCCAGTGATGCAGCGTCGGCGGGCCGAGGACGCGGCCCGCGGCCTGGTCGATCGGGCCGGGAGCGACGACCGCCACGCCCGCGATCGAGCCGCGGTCGATCCCGGTCCCGCGGATGAAGTCGTCGTAGGCCCGGACCAGGCGCGCGGTGACCTCCTCCGGGGAGGCGAGCGCGGCGCCGTCGATCTGCTGGCGTGCGATCACGCCTCCGCCCGTGTCGGTCGCGACCAGGGTGATCGACTCGAAGCCGAGCTGCAGGCCGATGGCGATCCTCGCCCGCGCGTTGATCTCGAGCAGCTGCCGCGGCTTGCCCCCGGTCGAGGTCGAGCCGGTCTGGCGGACGATGCCGTCGGTGAGGAGCTTGCGCACGATCATCGAGATGGCGGGCTGGGTGAGGCCGGTCGCGGCGGTCAGCTCGACGCGGCTGATCGGCCCGGAGGAGCGGATCAGGTCCACGACGAGGGCGCGGCTCCCGGGGGCCGCGGGTGTCGATTCGCGCCGTGCCATGCCGTCACCTCCCGTTCCGCTCGTCAGCGTACGGGACGGCTCCGGCGCCGATCGGCCCCCTACTCTGGACGGGCGACGAAGGGCGGTGGCGATGACGCGGACGAGACCGATCGGCCTGGCCCTGGTGCGGGCGACCGAGATCATGGGCGCGGAGCCGTACTTCCACGAGTTCATCGCCGGTGTCGAGCGGGCGGTCCGCCCCTCGGGCTACTCGGTGCTCCTCAACGTCCTGCCCGACGCCGACGCCGAGCTCGCGACCTATCGGCGGTGGAGCGAGGACGGCGAGGTGAGCGGCGTGATCCTGGTCGACCTCGAGGACGGGGATCCGCGGCCGGAGTTCGTGCGCGGCCTCGGCCTCCCCGCCGTCGTGATCGGCCCGCCGAGCGCCGCCGTCGGCTTCCGCGCGGTGTGGACGGACGACGACAACGCGATGCGCGCGGCCGTCGACTTCCTCGCCGGTCAGGGCCACTCCCGGCTCGGCCGCGTCGCCGGACCCGCGGAGCTGCTGCACACGCGCATCCGCGAGGAGACGTTCGCGCAGGAGTGCGCGCGGCACGGAGTGTCCGGACCGACGGCCGGGGGCGACTACTCGCGGGCCTCCGGGGCCCGTGCTCTGGCGGCCCTGCTCGACGGCGACGAGCGGCCGACGGCGGTCGTCTTCGACAGCGACCTGATGGCGCTCGGCGGACTCGACGAGGCCCGCGATCGCGGTCTCGTCGTCCCGGGCGAGCTCTCGCTCCTCGCCTGGGACGACTCCGCGCAGTGCCAGCTCAGCGAGCCCCCGCTCTCAGCGGTCTCGCACGACGTGCAGGTCATCGGGATGCTCGCCGGCCGGGAGCTCCTGGCCGGAATCGCGGGTGGCGAGAGCCGCGCGATCAGCAGCCCCGCCGTCGTGATCGTCCCGCGCGGATCCACGGGCGCGCCGGCGGCCTGAGCATCTCCGACCGCCGGTCGACGGCCGTCGCCACGCCCCGCGTGCTCGCACTGCCGTCTCGATTCGTTACATAAATTATTTACTTTTGATATTGACCTCGACGGGGAGAACAGGGGAGTCTGTCCGAGGACCGGCCGACGAGGGCGGGGCGACGAGCCCCGTTCCCGAGAGCGGAACGACGCGAGCCGGTCCTCCACCCCGGTCGAAGGAGCCCTGGAACACACATGACCCGTGCCGCAGCACCGCTCGCCCCGAGGCGCTCCCGCCTCCGCTCGGCCCTCGCCGGCGGAGCGATCGCCGCCGTCGTCACCTCGACCCTCGTCGCGACCGCGTCCTCCGCCCAGGCCGCCCAGGCCGCGCCGGCCGACTGGACCAGCGCCAACACCGCGTTCGTCCAGCGCGACGGCAGCGCCCTCACCCTCGACGGCGAGCGCTTCCGTGCCAGCGGGACGAACATCTACTGGCTCGGCCTCGACGAGAACGTCGGCGGGATCGACTACCCGACCTACTTCCGCATCAAGGACGCCCTCGACACGGCGGCCGGGCTCGGGGTCACCGTCGTGCGCTCGCACATGATGACGTCGACCAGCCAGGACGACGCCGACCCGCTCGCGCTGATGCCGCGGCTCGGCGAGTACAACGAGGAGGCGTTCCGCACCATCGACTTCGCGGTCGCCTATGCGGGCACTCTCGGCATCCGCCTGGTGCTGCCGCTCACCGACCAGTGGGAGTACTACCACGGCGGTCACCGCGACTTCACGACTCCGCTCGGCCTCGAGTCGGACGACTTCTACACCGATCCGGCCGCGATCGCGGCATACCAGGACTACGTCGACCACGTGCTCGACCACACGAACACGATCACCGGGACGCGCTTCGTCGACGACCCGACGATCATGGCTTGGGAGCTGGGCAACGAGCTCGAGGGCATGACCCGCGAGTGGATCGACGCCCAGGTCGCGCACCTGAAGGAGAAGGCCCCGGAGCAGCTCGTCGCCGCCGGCCGCCGCTTCGACATCGATCCCGACACCCTCGCGTCGCCGGACCTCGACATCGTCGACGTCCACTACTACCCGCCGACCGCCGAGCGGGTCTCGGCCGACGCGCGGACCGTCGCGGACGCGGGCAAGGTCTACATCGCGGGGGAGTACGCCTCGACGGCCGCCTCCGCCACGCTGCTCGACGCGGCCGCGGCCGACCGGAACGTCTCGGGCATGTTCTTCTGGTCGCTGTTCGGGAACAACGACCGCGGGGGCTTCGTCCCGCACGACGACGGCTTCACCCTCCACTACCCGGGCGATTCGGTGCGGGAGCGGGAGAGCGTGGACGCGGTCGAGCGCTACAGCGCGGCCGTCGGCAGCACGCCCGGCCGGCACGAGCTCGGCGCCCCGCTCGTCACGGCCCTCGACCAGGTGTACGGCATCACCACCGTCTCGTGGCGCGGGACCGCGGGAGCGCAGGGCTATCTCGTGCAGCGCTCGGTCGACGGCGGTGCCTGGAGCGACGTGACCGACGGCGCCGTCTCCGCCTCCGCCTCCCCGGTCACCGACTACGACTCGCCCGACGGAGCGCGCTACCGCGTGGTCGCGGTCGGCGAGGGCGATCGCCCCGGCCCCGCCTCCGACCCCGTGGCCGCGCCCGAGGCCGGCACGGTGCTCGTCGACCCGCTGCAGACCTGGACCCTCAGCTCGGCACACGAGAACGCGCGGCTCGAGCCGACGCCGGCCGGCGGAGTCGTCGCCGCGACGGGCGCTGCGAGCATCACCTGGCAGCGTGACGGCGTGACCGCCGCCGAGTTCCTCCTCTCGGACCCCTCGGCCGCGACCGTTTCGTCGAGCACCGACGGGACGACCTGGACTCCGGCCGCGACCACGGTCGACGGCGGCGCCCTCCGAGCGGACGGCCTCGACGGCGACGCCGTCCGCCTCTCCTGGAGCGGCAGCGCCACCCTCGAGCGCGCCACCGTCACGAGCGCGGCGGAGGCGGTGGCCCTCGCGGACCCGCTCGACGACTTCTCGAAGGTGTCGGCCCGCACGGGCAGCCTCGCGATCGACTCCGGCTCGCCCGCGCAGTTCGGCGGAGACGTCTCCCGCGTGAAGCGCGAGAGCACCGATCCGGCGAGCCTCACCTGGAGCTTCGACGACATCAGCGGCGCCGACGTGACGGCCTGGTACTGGCCCGACCAGCCGGTCGCCCCGCTCACCGTGGAGGGCTCGGCCGACGGCGCGACGTGGGCGCCGATCGCGGTCGACACCCGCGGCGGCACCGGGAACTGGAAGCAGTACACGCTGTCGGTGCGCGGCCTCTCCGGCGTGAACCAGCTGCGCGTCTCGTGGCCGCAGGGCCCGGGCGAGGCGTGGACGCCGCAGATCGGCTCCGTGAACCTCTTCTCGCCGAACGCCGCTCCGCTCGGCGCCCCGGCCGCCCCCGCGCTCGTCGCGCCGGCCGCCGGCGCCGACGGGATCACCGCGACCCCCGCGTTCTCGTGGGAGCCCGCCGCCGACGCCGCGTTCTACCGCTTCACCCTCTCGGCATCGGAGGACCTCTCCGACCCGATCGTGGAGACGACCGGGCTCACCGCGACCACCGTCCGCCCGGACGTCGACCTCGCCCCCGAGACGCGCTACTCCTGGCGGGTGACCGCCGTGAACGGCGTCGGCTCCGCCGTGTCCGAGGTCCGCTCGTTCGAGACCTCGGCCGTGCCGACGGAGCCCGTCGTGGTCGACGACTTCGAGGGCTACGCCGACGACGCGGCGGTCCGCGAGGCCTACGTCCGGAACAGCGGGGGCGGCACCATCGCGCCGACGCTGGTGCCCTCCGGCGCCGGCAGCGCCGCGCGCTTCGACTACGACACGGGCACGGCCGGCTACGCGGGCGTCGTGAAGACGTTCGATGCTCCGCAGAACTGGTGGGGCTACTCCGGGCTGACCCTCGACGTGGACGCCGCGGCCCCGTTCTCGGTGCAGTTCGTCGCGAACGGCGCCTACTGGGAGGCCTCCGTCACCCCGGCGACGGAGGGGCCGACCGTCGTCCCCTTCTCAGCCTTCGCTCCGCCGTCGTGGGCCCCGGAGGCCGATCTCGACCTGACCTCGGTGACCCAGTACGCCCTCTACGTGAACGGATCGGGGACCGGAGTCCTCACCGTCGACGACGTGGCGACGGTGGTCGCCGCCGGGCCCGCCCCGACGCCGACGCCGACCGCTCCGCCCACGACGACGCCGACCACCCCGCCGACGACGACGCCCACCGCACCGCCGACGACTCCCACCGCGCCGCCGACGGCCGGACCCTCGCCCCACCCCCACGTGCCGTCGTGGCTGGAGTCGCTGGTGCGCCAGTACCTCCCGACGATCCGGCACTGGTGGCAGGCCCGTCACTGACCTCCGTCCCGCACCCACTGCACTCACCGTCGCACCGCGACGCCCTACCGAGGAGAACACCCGTGCAACGACCCACCAGAAACCGCAGGACCACGCTGACCGGCATCGTCGCCGTCGCCGTCACGTCCTCCCTCGCGCTCGCCGGCTGCTCCGGCGGATCGGCGGGGAACGACTCCGGCGAGCCGGCCGGCGAGATCACTGTGCTGACCAACCGCACCGACCTGGTCGACACGACCTTCGCCGACTACGCGACGACGTTCGAGGGGAAGTACCCCGGGACGACAGTGAAGTTCGAGGCCCTGACCGACTACGAGGGCGACACCAAGATCCGCCTGAACTCGAAGGACTACGGCGACGTGCTGCTCATCCCGAGCTCCAACGTCACCAAGGACGACTACTCCGACTACTTCGAGCCGCTGGGCTCGACGGAGGAGCTGTCGAAGACCTACCGCTTCACCAACGAGGGCTCGTTCGACGGCACCGCCTACGGAGTCTCGACCTTCGGCTCGGCCATGGGCTACGTGTTCAACCGCGACGTCTGGACCGCGGCGGGCATCACCGACCCGCCCGCCACGGAGGAGGAGTACCTCGCCGACCTCGAGAAGATCAAGGCCGACGGCGTCGTCCCCTATTACACGAACTACAAGGACGGGTGGCCCCTCGCGACGATCGAGGGCAACCTCGGCACGGTGCAGGGGGCGGACGTCCGCACCGAGATGATCGCGGACGACGCGCCCTGGACCGAGGGCAACGACCAGTACAACATCGACGGCCTGCTCTACGACACGGTCGCGCAGGGCCTCAGCGAGGCGGACCCGACCACCACGAACTGGGAGGAGTCGAAGGACCTCCTCGCGAGCGGGGAGATCGGCTCGATGGTGCTCGGCTCCTGGGCCGTCTCGCAGATGCAGGACGCGGCCGAGAAGGCCGGGAAGTCCCGCGACGTCATCGGCTTCTGGCCGATGCCGTGGGCGCAGGACGGGACCTTCACCTCGGTGACCGCCTCGGACAAGTTCCTCGCGATCAACAAGAACTCGGACAACAAGGCCACCGCCCGCGCGTGGATCGACTGGTTCACGAACGAGTCCGGCTACGCCGAGAGCCAGGGTGCGATCAGCCCCGTGATCAGCGACCCCGCTCCCGACACCCTCGCGGACTTCGACGCGCTCGGTGTGCAGTACCTCGAGCTCGCCCCGGACCCGGTCGGCAAGGAGGCGGTCATCAACGACATCGCCAACGAGGCCGAGATCGACCTGTTCGGCAACGCCTACCGCCAGGAGCTGATCGACGCCGCGCGCGGTGCGGGCGCCGGCGACAAGGAGTCGCTGTTCGCCGACCTCAACTCGCGCTGGGCCGCGGCCCGCGCCGACGTCGCCGAGTAGTCCCCGCGGGCGGCCGCCTCCCGCGGCCGCCCGCCCCCTCCCTCCGGAGCTCCACGGCTCCTGCACCCCCGAACGAGTGAAGGATCGACCATGGCGATCACCGACGCTCCGCCCATCGAGGTCGGAGCGAGCAAGCGGATCCGGCCCCGCCGCCGGCAGCGCCTCACCGGCAGGCGCATCACCCCCTGGCTCTTCCTGGCGGTCCCGCTGGCGTTCCTGGTCGTGCTGACGTACATCCCGGTCGCGAACATGTTCTGGTACAGCGTCACCGACTGGGACGGCCTGGACCCCGACAAGACCTTCGTCGGCCTCGAGAACTACGTCGAGATCTTCACCCGGCCCGAGATCTTCCGCGTCTTCTTCGTCAGCCTGTTCTACCTCGTCGGCGCGATCGCGCAGCTCGGCCTCGCCCTCTTCTTCGCGACGCTGCTGAGCTTCCGCACCCGGTTCCGCAACTTCTTCAAGGGCGTCATCTTCTTCCCCTACCTGATCAACGGCGTCGCCATCGGGCTGATGTTCCTCTACTTCTTCCGTCCGGACGGCACGCTCGACGCGGTGCTCGGCGTCTTCGGCGTAAAGGACACCCCGCAGTGGCTCGGCGACCCCTCCGTCGTCAACGTGTCCCTCGCGGCCACCTCGGTCTGGCGCTACATGGGGCTGAACTTCGTGCTGTTCCTCGGTGCGATCCAGTCGGTCCCGGAGGAGCAGTACGAGGCGGCGGATCTCGACGGCGCGAGCGCGTTCGACAAGTTCCGCTACATCATCGTGCCGAGCATCCGGCGCATCCTCGGGCTGTCCTTCATCCTCGCGATCGCCGGGGCGCTCTCGGCCTTCGAGATGCCCTACATCATGACCGGCGGCGCGAACGGGTCCGAGACCTTCGTGATCCAGACCGTCGACACCGCCTTCCGCTACTCCAAGGTCGGCCTCGCGTCGGCGATGGCCGTGGTGCTGCTGGCGATCGTGCTGATCATCACGGCCGTGCAGCGGCGCGTGTTCCCCGACGAGAAGGCGAGCCAGGAATGACCAGCACCCAGCAGCGCCCCCCGGCGGTCACCGGTCTCCCGGTGACGCGGCAGGCGGCCGTGAAGGAGCGGCGCACCCGCCGGTCGGCGGGATCCGTCCTCGGCTCGATCGGGAAGTACGGCTCGCTGATCGTGGCCTGCCTCTTCGCTCTCGTGCCGATCGTCACGATCGTGATGCTCGCGTTCAAGACCTCGGCGGAGTACCGGGGCACCGGACCGCTCACGCCGCCCTCGAACTGGTTCAACCTCGAGAACTTCGCCATCGCCTTCACGCAGGGCGGGATGGTCACCGGGTTCCTCAACACCGGGATCATCCTCGTCGTCTCGATCGTGGGCACCGTGCTGATCGGCACGATGGCCGCCTACGCGATCGACCGGTTCCGCTTCCGCGGGCGGAGCCTGGTGACCGGGCTCTTCCTGCTCGCGACGCTGGTCCCCTCCGTCACCACGCAGGTGGCGACGTTCCAGGTGATCAACGCCCTCGACCTCTTCAACACCCGATGGTCGGCGATCCTGCTGTTCACGGGCACCGACATCGTCGCGATCTACATCTTCCTGCAGTTCATGCAGTCGATCCCGGTCTCGCTGGACGAGGCCGCGATGCTCGACGGAGCGAGCCGCTTCACCGTGTACTGGCGGATCGTGCTCCCGCTGCTGAAGCCCGCGATCGCGACCGTCGTGATCATCAAGGGCATCGCGGTCTACAACGAGTTCTACATCCCCTTCCTCTACATGCCCTCGCGCGACCTCGGCGTGATCTCGACCTCCCTCTTCCGCTTCATGGGGCCCTTCGGGGCGCAGTGGGAGGTCATCGCCGCCGGCACGATCCTCGTGATCGTCCCGACGTTGATCGCGTTCCTCTTCCTCCAGCGCTTCATCTACAACGGACTGACATCAGGAGCTACGAAGTGACCCACACCCTCGACACCACTCCTCGCACCGCGGCGGCCACCAGCCGTCCGCTGCACGACGGCTGGAGTGTCCGCGCGACCCGCGGGCCGATCCCCGCCGAGCTGGTCTCGGCCGTCGTCCCCGCGGTGGTCCCCGGCCTCGTCCACACCGATCTGCTCGCGGCCGGGCTGATCCCCGACCCGTATCTCGACCAGAACGAGAAGAAGGTCACCTGGATCGGCGAGACGGACTGGGAGTACTCCTCCTCGTTCGACTGGGGCCCCGACGGCCGCGACGTGCACGAGCTCGTCTTCGAGGGCCTGGACACGGTGGCCGTCGTCACGCTGAACGGACGGGAGATCGCCCGCACCCGGAACCAGCACCGCACCTACCGGATCCGCGTCGACGAGGCTCTGCAGGAGGGGGCGAACGAGCTGGTCCTCGCCTTCGCCTCGCCCGTCGCCGAGGCCGACCGAGCGAGCCTCGAGATCGGCTACCGGCCGCACACCTACTCCCACCCCTTCAACGCCCTGCGGAAAGCCGCCTGCAACTTCGGCTGGGACTGGGGGCTGGACGCCGCCTCCGCCGGCATCTGGAAGCCGGTGACCCTCCAGGCCTGGAGCGGTGCGCGCCTCGCCTCGGTGCGCCCCGTGGTCACGGTCGACGGGACGACCGGCCGCGTCGAGCTGCACGTGGGGCTCGACCGGGCCTCGGACGCCGAGGTGGAGGTGCGCGCCTCCGTCGCCGGCGCGGAGGCCGTGGCGAGCATCCCCGGTGGCGAGCGCACCGCGGTCCTCCACCTCGAGGCGGCCGACGTGGCCCTCTGGTGGCCGCGGGGCTTCGGCGGGCAGCCGCTCCACGACCTCGAGGTCGCGCTCCTGCAGGGCGGAGCCGTCATCGACGAGCGCTCCCAGCGGATCGGCTTCCGGACCCTGGAGGTGCAGCTCGACCGCGACGACGAGGGCACCTCGTTCCGCTTCGTCGTCAACGGCGAGCCCGTCTGGATCCGCGGAGCCAACTGGATCCCGGACGACGCCTTCATCACCCGGGTCGACCGCGAGCGCCTCGCCCGCAGGATGGACCAGGCCGAGTCCGCGAACCTCAACCTCCTCCGCATCTGGGGCGGCGGCTACTTCGAGTCCGACGACTTCTACGACCTCTGCGACGAGCGCGGCATCCTCGTCTGGCAGGACTTCCTCTTCGCCTGCGCGGCCTACGCGGAGGAGGAGCCGCTCCGCAGCGAGGTCGAGGCGGAGGTCCGCGACAACGTCACGCGGATCATGCCGCACCCGAGCCTCGCGCTCTGGAACGGCAACAACGAGAACATCTGGGGCTTCGAGGAGTGGGGCTGGGAGAAGCGCCTCCAGGGCCGCACCTGGGGCCTGGGCTACTACCTCGATCTGCTCCCGCGCCTGGTCGCCGAGCTCGACCCGGCGCGCTCGTACACGCCCGGGAGCCCCTGGTCGGGCGACCCGCAGATCTTCGCGAACGACCTCGACCACGGCTCCGTGCACCTCTGGGAGCTGTGGAACCGCGTCGACTACCCCGCCTACCGGGACGCCCACGCGCGATTCGTCGCCGAGTTCGGCTGGCAGGGGCCGGCGTCGTGGTCGACCATCCAGCGCTCGATCTCGGACTCGCCGCTGACTCCCGAGTCGCCCGGGATGATCCACCACCAGAAGGCGACCGACGGCAACGACAAGCTGACCGACGGTCTCGTCGCTCACCTCCCGCTGCCCGACGACACGGAGGACTGGCACTGGGCGATGTCGCTCAACCAGGCGCTCGCGGTGACGCTCGCGATCGAGCACCAGCGCTCCGAGAGCCCGCGCTGCATGGGCTCGATCGTCTGGCAGCTCAACGACTGCTGGCCGGTCACCTCGTGGGCCGCGGTGGACGGCGACGGCACCGCCAAGCCGCTCCTCTACGCGCTCAAGCACGTCTTCGAGGACCGTCTGCTCACCGTGCAGCCGCGCGGGGAGGGGCTCGCCGTGGTCGCCGTGGGCGACTCCCCCGAGGAGTGGGCCGGCGAGTGCGTCGTGCGCCGCCTGGCGTTCGACGGGACGGTGCTGGCGGAGGAGCGGCAGGAGCTCGCGGTCGGGGCGCGCTCGGTGCGCACCCTGCCGATCGGGTCCGGCGTGGCGACGCCCGAGGACGCCGCCGCCGAGCTGCTCGTCGTCGACTTCGCCGGGACGCGCGCGTTCTGGTTCTTCGCCGAGTACCGCGACTCCGCCCTGGAGGCCGCGCGCCTGCGCACGAGCGCCGCCCCCGTCGAGGGCGGAGTGCAGGTGACCGTCACCGCCGAGAACCTCGTGCGCGACGTCACCCTCCTGGTCGACAAGGTGGACCCGTCCGCCGTCGTCGACGACCAGCTGGTCACGCTGCTGCCGGGCGAGAGCGTCGTCTTCACGGTGCGCGGCTCCGGTCTCGACACCGAGGCGCTGGTGTCGCCGAGCGTGCTGCGCACGGCCAACCAGCTCGTCGCCGACTGGGCCTGATCCGCGGTGAGCACGCAGCCCGCCCTGGCCGTCGACGTCGGCGGCACGAAGATCGAGACCGCCCTCGTCGACGCCGGGGGCGGGCTCGTGCCCGGCACGCGGCACCGGCGCGCGACCGGCCCCGCCCTGACTCCTGAGGAGTTCGAGCGGGCGCTCGCGGAGTGCGTCGCCGCCTCGACGGCCGGGGCGGACGTCGTCGGCGTCGGCGCCGGATCCGCGGGGCCGATCGACCTCGACGGCGGCCGGATCCGACCGAAGAACCTCCCGCTGCTCCACGGCGTCCCGCTCCGGGAGGCGCTCGAGCGGCTCGTGCCCGGTCGGCCGGTCGAGCTGCGCCTCGACGGGACCTGCATCGCCCTCGCCGAGCACTGGTACGGGGCCAACCGGGGCGCCGTCTCCTCGGTGAGCCTCGTCGTGTCGACCGGGATCGGCGGCGGGATCGTCCTCGACGGCCGGGTGCTGGCGGGCCGCTCCGGCAACGCCGGCCACCTGGGCCAGGTGCACGTCGCCGACGCCGACCCCGAGGAGGGGAGCGACGGGACGCTCGAGAGCATCGCCTCCGGACCGAGCACCGTCGCCTGGGCCCGGCGCCGGGGCTTCGCCGGGAGCACCGGGGAGGAGCTCGGGCGCGCGGCCGCGGACGGCGACGCCGTGGCCCTGTCCGCGGTCCGCCGCTCCGCCGAGGCCGTCGGCACGGCGATCGCGGGCGCGGCGACCCTGCTCGACGTGCACGACTTCGCCGTCGGCGGCGGTTTCGCGGGCGTGACCCGCGACTACCTCCACCTCGTGCAGGCGAGCGCCCGGGAGCACGCTGTCCTGGACTACGCCCGCGGTCTCGACGTCCGCCCGTCCGGGCTCGGCGGGGAGGGGCCTCTGATCGGCGCGGCCGCCCTGATCCTCCGATCGACGGCGGCGGCGCGCGAGCCCGCCCTCGTGCCGTGAGCGGCATCTCCTCCGAGCATCCGCTCCGCTCGGCCCTGCGCCCGTCGCGGCACCGGGTCGTCGGGGCGGCGCTCGCCTACGTCGTCAAGGACAGCCCGCTGTGGATCCTGCCGCTCGTCACCGCCGCCGTGGTCGACGCCCTCGTCGACGGCCGGTCGCCATCGGCGCTCGTCGTGCCGGCCGCGGCCGCCGCGGCGACGATCTTCGCGAACATCGGGGCGAACGCGGTCTACGTGCGGCTCTCCTCGTCCGCCGTCCGCGCGCTGGGCCTGCGGCTGCGGGAGGCGCTCGCCGAGCGGCTGCAGAGCCTCTCGCTCGACTACCACTCGCGAGGCAGCGCCTCCATCGCCCAGACGAAGGTGGTGCGCGACGTCGAGAACCTCGAGCTGATGCTGCAGCAGGCCTTCGGGCCGGTGCTGACAGCGCTGGTGGTGCTCGTCGGAGCCGGAGTGGCGACGGGCACGAGGGTGCCGCAGTTCCTGCTGGTGTTCGCGCTGACCGTCCCGCTCGCGGCCGCACTCGTGCTCTGGCTCCGTCGGCGGACAGCGGCCGGCAACGAGGCGTTCCGGCGCCACGTCGAGACGATGTCCGGCACCGTCGGCGAGATGTCCGCGCTCCTCGAGGTCACCCGCGCCCACGGCCTCGAGAAGGTCTCGGTCCAGCGGGTGGTGGAGGCCGCCCGCCGCGTCGAGCGGGCGGGCGTCGCCCTCGACCGCCTGAACGGGCGCTTCGGGGCGCTGTCGTGGAGCAGCTACCAGCTCATCACGCTCGGCTCGCTCTTCGGCGCAGCCGTCATCGCGATGATGGGCGTCCTGCCGGTGACGGTCGGCGAGGTCGTGCTGCTGAGCTCCTACTTCGCGCTGCTCACCGGGACGATCACGGCGGCGTTCCAGACTGCTCCGCTGGTCACCCGCGGCCTCGAGTCGCGCCGCTCGATCGCCGAGGTCCTGGCGGACCCCGACGTGGAGCACAACGAGGGCGAGCCGGTCGTCGACGCCCTCGCCGGAGGAGTCGAGCTCGACCGGGTGAGCGTCGACTACGGCGACCGGCGCGTGCTGCACGACGTGTCGCTCCGGATCGCCCCGGGGGAGACCGTGGCCTTCGTCGGCCCCTCCGGCTCGGGGAAGTCGACGCTGACCCGGGTGGTCCTCGGATTCGTCCGCCCCTCGCAGGGCCGCGTGCTGCTCGACGGCCGTGACATCGCCGCCCTCGACATGCGCACGGCCCGCCGCTTCGTCTCGGTCGTGCCGCAGGAGTCGGTGCTCTTCCGCGGCAGCATCCGCGACAACGTGCTCTACGGGACAGCGGACGCCGACGACCACCGGCTCGAGGCGGCGCTGCGGGCGGCGAACGCGGAGTTCGTCCTCGAGCTGCCCGACGGCTGGGACACGGTCGTGGGGGAGCGGGGCGCCCTGCTGTCGGGAGGCCAGCGCCAGCGCCTCGCGATCGCGCGGGCCCTGATCCGCGACCCCCGTCTGCTCGTGCTCGACGAGGCGACCGCCGCACTCGATCCGCGCACCGAGCGCGAGGTCCGGCTCGCCCTCGACCGGCTGCGCGAGGGGCGCACGACGCTGATCGTCGCCCACCGCCTGAGCACCGTCCGCACGGCCGACCGGATCGTGGTGCTCAGCGAGGGGCGCGTCGTGGAGCAGGGGACGCACGATGAGCTGCTCGCGACGGGCGGCGCGTACGCCGCGCTGCACGCGACGGCCTGAGCGGGCCGCCGCCGCGTCCATCCGTCGTCCGCGGCCCGTGCCCTCCGCCGGGACGGGCCGCTGCTGACGGATCGATCGCGGGTGCGGCCCAGCGGGACGCATCGTTAGCGTGGAGGTCCGCGCCGATCGCCGGCGCCGAGGGGAGCCCCATGGATCAGACCGTCGAGATCGACGCCCGGGCGGAGGCCCTGCGCGCCGACCCCGAGAGCTTCGCCGCGATGGACGCGCTCTGGCGCAGCGTCTACGCCCTGCCGATGTGGTGCTTCATCGCGCGGGGGCCGGACGACGCGCCCACCCCCTTCGTCGGCGGCCTGGAGTCGGGGCCGATGGTCTTCGCCTTCACCACGGGGGAGCGCGCCCGCGCCGGGGCGCTGCACGCCGGCCTCTCCGACGAGGACGCGTCGCGCGTGCTGAAGGTGCCGATGCCGGCCGCGCTCGAGTGGATCGCGGCGATGGGGTCCTCCGGAGTCGCGGGAGTGGTCTTCGACCTGCCCCGCTTCGGGTACTTCGCGCCCCTCCAGAACCTGCTGCCGATGCGCGACTTCATGGCGGCGAACCCGCCGGCCTGAGCCCTGCCCCGTCGAGACCAGCGGATCCGCCGATACCAGCTGATCCGGTGGTTGTCGCCGCCCCGAACTGGTCACTGGACGACAGCCGAGGATGGTGGGCCGGAGGCGCGCCCGTCCTCCGAGGACGAGGCCGGGAGACGCCGATGGGGAAGCTGCACTACGACGGATCGGTCGAGATCGACGTCGAGGACCGGGTGCTCGCCCACCTGCAGATCGTCCTCACCGCGAAGCTGCGCCGGGGGGAGTCGTGCCTGCTCACCTGGCGCGACGAGAACGGGATGAGCGACGGCCGCAGCGCGATCTGGCTGCACCCCTCGCACACGCTCCGCTACACCTACGCCGGCGGCCGCATGCCCCGCATCAACCCCGCCTGGATCGCGGCGCTCACCGATCTCGCGAACTCCGCCGGCGGCCTCCGCTTCGTCCCCGAGCCGCCGGAGCCCGTGCGTCCCCCCGGCGGGAGCGCTCGCCGGTGACCGGCGTCCGGCCCCGTTCCCGGCCTCGGGCTCAGCAGCCGGAGTCGGCGGCGTCCGCGTCGAGCGCCGCCGCGGTGCCGAGCGCGATCAGCGACTGATCCGTCGCGACCGCGACCCTCGGGAAGCCCAGCGCTCGCAGCAGCCCGGCGCGCTCGCGGTCGCCGGCGTAGGCCCCGGCACCCTTGCCCGCGCGCCGGGCCGCCGCGGCGATCCTCGGCAGCGGGTCGTCCGGTCCGTCCGCGGCGAGCAGGTCGGACAGGTCCCGTCCGAGGCCGATCGCGAGGTCGAACGGGCCGACGAAGACTCCGCTCACGCCCGGCACCGCGAGGATCCGATCGACGGCGTCGAGACCGGCCTGCGTCTCGATCATGACCCAGAGCGCGGTGCGCGCCTCGGCGGCCGACGGGGGAGCGGCGCCCCAGAGATCGGACATCGGCCCCCAGCTGCGGCGGCCGAGCGGCGGGTAGTGCGCGGCGCGGACGGCCGCGAGCGCCTCCTCGACCGTCTCGATCATCGGGACGACCACGACGTCCGCTCCGGCGTCGAGCGCCCTGCCGATCAGCGCGTCGGAGAGCCCGGCGACCCGGACGCCGACGGGCGGCCTCCCGCTCACGGCGCCGAGCGCGCGCAGGGAGGCGAGGACCGCGGCGTCGTCGAACGCGCCGTGCTGCGCGTCCAGGCACAGCCACGCCGGCCCGCCGCGCGCGATCTGCGCGACGGTCAGCGGCTCCCCGAGCCGGCACCACACCCCGTCGGCCCGACCGTCTCCGAGAACCCGTTCCGCATCCACGGGTCCGATCCTCGCGCACGGAGCGCCGCCTAGGCGAGGACCGCCAGCGCCGTCGACAGGATCCCGAGGACGACGCCCGCCCCGAGCAGGATCAGGCCGGTCAGGCGCAGCGCCCGCACCGCGTCGCTCCACCGGTGCAGGCGGATGCGGTGCGGATCCTCCTCGCGGTAGTGCACCTCCCGCTGGTCCGACCGCGTCGGCGTCAGCGGGTCCCCGGCGGACAGCGGACGCGATCGCACCTCGCCGGCCCGGGTCACCCAGTGCAGCGCGAGGGGCGGACCCTCCTCGAGGTAGGCGGTCGTCGTCAGCCAGCGTCCGTCGATCAGCGCCGCGACGAACGCGGCGAGCAGGAACAGCACGCCGAGGGGGAGGGTGACCAGCGAGAGGGCCTCGGAGATCGTCTCCAGCATGCAGCGTCCCTCCGACCGGATCCGGTGCTGAGCGTACCGAGTCGGCGGCCGGCGCGTCCGCAGTGGGACGCGCCCCGCCGCCGAGCCCGCGGGCCTCAGCCCCAGGCGACCTCGAGGTCGACGACGAACGTCACTCCGAAGCGGTCGCGCAGCATCCCGTAGAGGGGCGACCAGGCCGCCGGGGCCAGGGGCACGACGACCGCCGCCCCCTCCGAGAGGCCGTCCCAGAGGCGGTGCAGCTCGGCGGCGTCGGAGCCGCGCAGCGACACGAACACCGGGATCGTGCCCGGGTCGTAAGCCGTGTGCGCGGGGACGTCGTACGCCATGACGCGGAAGCCGGCCTCGGAGACGACCTGGCCCCACATCAGCTGGTCGGCCTCGTCGGGCAAGGTGACAGCGTTCGCGTCCGCGTAGGACATCGTGTCGATCCGGCCTCCCGTGACCGAGGCGTAGAACTCCAGCGCCTCGCGGGCCTGTCCGCGGAAGTTGAGGTGGGTCGTCGTGGTGATGCTCATGGTGCGCTCCTCGCAGTCGTGCCGGGTCGATCACCCGGTGCTCCGACGCTCCCAGGAGAAGAGGACGGTGACGGTCCTCTTCTCGGAATACCCTCGGGACGTGCCCACGACGACCGAGCGGCTCCTCCTGCTCCTCTCCCTCCTGCAGACCCGCCGCGACTGGCCGGGCGGAGTGCTCGCGGAGCGCCTGGGGATCGCGCCGCGCACGGTGCGTCGCGACGTCGACCGGCTCCGCACGATGGGCTACCGGATCGACGCGGCGAAGGGCCCCGACGGCGGGTACCGGCTCGAGGCCGGCGCCGAGCTCCCGCCGCTGCTCTTCGACGACGAGCAGGTGCTCGCCCTCACCGCCGCCCTGCGCGCGCCGATCGCGGGGCTCGAGGAGGCGTCGGCCCGTGCGCTGGCGACGGTGCGGCAGGTCCTGCCCGCCCGGCTCCGGCCCCGAGCTGATGCGCTGCGCTTCACGGTCGCGGCGGCGCCGGCCCCCGCAGTCCCTCCGGAGCGGCTGGTCGCGGTCGCGGCGGCCGTCCGGGCCTCGGAGGTGCTCCGCTTCGCGTACGCGGAGGCGGTGCGCCGCGTCGAGCCCCACCACCTGGTCGCGCGTCAGGGCCGCTGGTACCTCATCGGCTTCGACCTCGACCGCGACGACTGGCGGGTGTTCCGCGTCGACCGGCTCGAGCCGCGCTCACCCCGCGGTGCCCGCTTCCGCCGCCGGGCGCTGCCGGTCCGGAGTCCCGCCGAGTTCCTGGAGGCGCGGTTCCGCGGCGGAGCGCCCGGGGAGGGGTGGCCGTGCCGCGGCTCGGTGGTGCTGGAGGCGCCCGCCGCCGAGGTCCTGCCCTACGCGGGCGACGGGGAGGTGGAGGACCTCGGCGACGCGGGCTGCCGACTCGCCCTCGGCGCCTGGTCGTGGGAGGCGCTCGCCGCGTCGTTCGGCCGGTTCGACGCTCCGATGGCCGGGGCCGAGCCGCCCGAGCTGGCCGCCGCGTTCCGCGTGCTCGCGGAGCGGTACGCCGCGGCGGGAGCCTGACCGGACCGCGGCGGCCGTCCGGCGCCGCTACTTCACCGAGTACCGGGCGCTCCCCGTGCTGCCGTCCGCCGTCGTGACCGTCAGCGTCCAGCAGGTGCCCGCCTTCGCGGGCACCGTCCACGCCTTCACGTAGCGGTTCGTCGCGGTGTCGTAGCGGAGGCGTCCGGTCAGGGTGATCGTCGGCGCTCCGGTGAGGACGGCGCCGGCGGTGCAGGAGGTCTGCCTCTGCGCGACGCTGCGCACGTCGGCGAGGGCGGAGTGGCGGAACGTTCCCGCGGAGGACGTCGAGGTCACCTGGAACGTCATGCCGGTCGCGGCTCCGGCGGCCACGCTCTTCACCGAGGTGCTGAGCCCGCCGATCGCCCACGGGGTCACGGTGTAGGACGCGGTGAGGGTCGAGACGTTGCCCGCCCGGTCGGTCGCGGTCGCCCGGTACACGTGCGGTCCGACGGAGCGGCCGCCGCCCGTGATCACGCAGTCGCCGGTGAGGCCCGAGAGCGCGTCGTCCGCGAGGCAGCGCGCCTCCGGGAGCACGGTGCCGAAGGGGTAGGACCCCTCGGGCCTCGACGTGAACGAGAGCTGCGGCTTCGTGGTGTCGATGTCGATGCCGCTGCGGGTCGTCGTGGCGCGGTTGCCCGCGTTGTCGACGGCGGTGCCGGTGACGCTCTGGCCGGGGCCCTCGCGCAGGATCCGCGCGGGGGTGCAGCTGCGGATCCCGGAGCCGCTGCCGTCGGCGCAGGAGAAGCCGACGGAGACGGGGGAGCGGAACCAGCCCGCGGCGTTCGGAGCCGCCGGCGCGGTCGTCGCGGTGATGGTGGGGACGCCGGTGTCGACGATCCGGTAGGTCGCGGTGGCGGTCGTGGTCAGTCCTCCGGGGTCGGTCCAGGTGCAGGTCGCCGTGCGGGTGCCGAGGCCGTTCACGAGCGTGCCGGTGACGACGGCCTCCTCGCTGAAGGTTCCGCTCTCCGCATCCGTGATCGCGCAGGCGGCCCTCGGCTCCGAGCCCTTCTCGTAGGAGGCGCCGTCGGTGGCGGAGGCGACCGTCACGACGGGCGGGGTGTTCGCGGGGACCACGGTGACCGTATACGGCACGCCGGCCGTGGTGCCGTACGCGTTCCGCGCGCTCACCGTGAAGGTGGAGTCGCCTGCGGTGGTCGGCCTGCCCGAGACGACGCCCTCCGGCGAGAGGGCCACCCCCGCGGGAAGGGCGCCGGACGAGACCTCGAAGGTCGCGGCCGGGCCGGACGCCGTGAAGGTCGCGGAGTAGCGGGTCCCGGTCTTGACGAGCGTCTCGGCGGTGTCGGCGGTGAGGGTCGGCAGCGGGCCGATCGCGAAGGCGTGGTTGAAGCCGACCGCGATGCCGGTGGCGCCGGTGATCCCGGCCGGAACGTCCAGCTCCGTGTCGCCGTCGGGGTGCAGGGAGACGACGGTGCCGTCGGACGTCAGCAGGACGCTGAAGCCGATGCCGGCGGCGATCGCGGTGATGCCGCCGAGATCGGCGGGGACCCGCGGCAAGCCGGAGTCGGCGGGGTCGCCCCAGGTGACGACGGTGCCGTCCCGCTTCAGGGCGAGGCTGTGGGAGTAGCTGACCGACACGGCGACGACGTCGCGGAGGCCTGCCGGGGCGGTGTACGCGCCCCTGTCGTCGCCGCCCCACGCCACGACCGTCCCGTCGGCGCGCAGCGCGAGGCTGTTCCAGCCGCCCGCGGCGATCGCGACCACTCCGGAGAGACCCGCCGGCACGTCGGTCGCTCCGAACTGATCGGAGCCCCAGGCCGCCACGGTCCCGTCGCCCCGCAGAGCGAGGGTGTGGTAGCTGCCCGCGGCGACGGCGGTCACGCCGCCGAGTCCGGCCGGGACGTCGGTCTGGCCCTGACGGTCGTCGCCCCACGCGACGACCGTCCCCTCCATCGTGAGGGCGATGCTGTGGAGGTACCCGGTCGAGATCGCGGTCACCTCGCGGAGCCCGGCCGGCACGTCCCGCTCGCCCTCCAGATCCGCTCCCCAGGCCTCGACGGTCCCGTCGGTGTGGAGCGCGAGGGTGTGGCTGTAGCTGCTCGCGACGTCCGTGAGGTCGGACATGCCCGCCGGCACGTCCCACTCCCCGTTGAGGTAGCGCCCCCAGGCGGCGACGCCGTTGGCGAGGTGGTCGTTCCCGACCGGCACCGGGTCCGGCTCGGCGGAGGCGAGGGGAGCCGCGGTGCCGGCGAGCAGCGCGACGGTCGCGGTCAGAGCGAGCAGAGTGCGGCGCAGACCCGCGGCGGTGCGGGCGGGGCGCGGAGAAGCGGGGTCGGTCACGGGCTCACGCTAGGCGCCGGCTCTCCTCCGCGGCGGGGGCGGGGCGCCCTGTAGCGGACATGTCCTCTAGAGGGCGGAGCGCCGCTCCTCCAGGGCGGAGCCTGGCCCCTCGGGGCCCGCGGCGGAAGGGCTTGCCCGGATCCGCGGCGGGCGATTGGCTGGAGGGCAGGAGAGAGAGGTGTCACCATGACGCAGACCTTCCCCGCCTGGTTGCGGGATCAGCAGAAGAGGGACGACGAGGTCGGCCGCTTCGCGCAGGCCTTCGGCGGTCGCGACGACCTGCCCGAGCACGGCGGCCGCGCGATCTACGACGGCTACTTCGCCAGCGAGCCCGAGTCGGCGCAGGCCGATCTGGACCGCGCCTGGATGGAGTTCGAGGCGCACCCCGAGCCGTCCGCCACGTCCGACGAGCCGGAGGGACTCCGATGACCGACCAGACACCGAGCCCCGTCGAGGACCCGGACGACCAGTCCGACAAGCCGTCGCAGGCCGAGGGCGAGGACGAGCGCGACACCCCGCACGAGGTCCTGCCCGCCGAGGGCAAGCCCTCGAAGGCCGAGGGCTGAGCCGACGCACTCCCCGGAGGGGCGCATCCTGCAGAGGGTGCGCCCCTCCGTCGCGTCAGCGCCCGGTGACCGCCAGCAGCTCGTGCGCCGCGGCGCTGTCCGGGTAGCGGGAGAGCACGCGCTCCAGATCGCGCCGAGCCGGAGCCGTGCGCCCGTCCGAGAGGAGCGTGCTCGCGCGCTCGAGCAGCGCCTCCGCCCGCAGCTCCACGGGCCGCGCACTGGTGACGGTCGGGCGCACCACGCGGTCGAACGCCTCGAGGGCGCCCTCGATCAGGCCGAGCTCGCGGAGAGCGACGCCGCGGCGGATGAGCACCGCGGCGGAGGCGGCGTCCACGTTCTCGACGGGCGCCGAGAACTCGGCCACGTCGCTCCAGCGGCGGCGGGCGGAGTAGAGGGAGGCGAGCGTCGACGCCGCGAGGGTCGACGGCTCCAGGGTCTCGACCGCCACGACAGCCGCGGTCGGATCCATCGGTGCTGCCAGCTCGGCGTAGAGCAGGCGCAGCGCCGGGGCGTCGAGCGGCACCTCCACGTCGAGGCCGCCGCTCAGCGGCAGGCGGACGGTCAGCGCGATCCCGTAGCGGCGGAGGAAGGAGTCGGCCGACGGGTCGTAGCGGATGCGCACCAGCCAGCCGGTGAGCCGCAGAGCGCGATCGTCGTCCGCGGAGTGCAGGGCGTCGCGGACGAGCTCGACGACGGCCGCGAGGCGCGAGCCCTCGGGGGAGCCGGTGGTCGCCTCGTGCAGGTCCTCCGCCGGCGCCCCGGCGCGCACGAGCCGGAGCAGGGGCGCCTCCCACGCCGGAGCGAGGGCGGAGGGGCGCACGAGACCCGGCCCGCCGGGCATGCTGAGCCAGCCGGACAGCCGGGAGCGGTGGTCCTCGGGGGAGAGCGGGTCCCCGGCCGCCCGGAGCCGGGGGCGTGTGAGGGCGCGGAGCTCACCGCTCCGTCGGAAGCCGACTGCCACGGCCGATCCCCCTCCGCGTGCGACGGCGGCTGAGGACCGTCGATCCGCCGAGTCTACGGCGTCGCGCCCCGCCGTCACCCCCGAACGGGGAGCGACGCGCTGGCGGCGATCCCCCGCCTCCCGTCGTCGCCCCCCGGCGCTGTCAGGCGCCGATCGAGCCCGCCGTGCGCAGCGGCATCACGTCGGGCTTCTCGGCGGTGCTCGCGATCGTCACGACCGCCTTCTCCTCGTTCGAGCGGAGCACGGCGTCCATGATCTCGAGCACGTGCAGGGCCACGCGGCCGGAGGCGCGGTGCGGGCGGTCCTCCGCGATCGCCTCCGCGAGGTCGGCCAGTCCCACTCCGCGACCGGTGTCGATCACGCCGGCGGAGTCGGGCACGACCCGCCAGTCCTCGTCGCGGACGGCGACCTCGACCGGGTCCGAGAACATGTTCGGATCCGGGACCGAGATGGTGCCCTCGGTGCCGTAGACCTCGAACTTCGGGGCCCGGCTGCGCCAGACCTCGAAGCTCACGGTGACGGTGGTGGCGACTCCGCTCGCGTGCTCGAGCAGCGCGGTGATGTGCGTGTCGATCGTCACCTCGATCGGCGTGCCCGCCTTCGGTCCGGTCTCGATCGTGCGCGGGCGGTCGGAGCGGGTGGCCAGGCCCGTGACGCGGACGACCGGCCCGAAGAAGTGCACGAGCGCCGTCAGGTAGTACGGGCCCATGTCCAGCAGCGGGCCGCCGCCGGGCTGGTAGTAGAACTCGGGCGCCGGGTGCCAGCGCTCGTGGCCGGGCGCGGCCCAGTGCACCTGCGCGGCGATCGGGGTGCCGATCGCTCCGGAGTCGAGGGCGAGGCGCGCGGTCTGCACGCCGGTCCCGAGCACCGTGTCCGGGGCGCTCGCGAAGCGCAGGCCCAGCTCGTCCGCGAGGTCGAGCATCGGCGCGGCCTCGGCCGGGTTCAGCCCGAGCGGCTTCTCAGCGAAGACGTGCTTGCCCGCCTTCAGGGCGCGGGTGCCGATCTCGACGTGCGCCGCCGGGATCGTGAGGTTCAGCACCGCGTCGATCTCCGGGTCGTCGATCAGCGCGTCGACGGTGAGGGCGCGGACGCCCTGCTCGTCGGCGACCTGCTGCGCCCGCTCCTGGTTCAGGTCGGCGACCGCGACGAGGCGGAGGCCGGGGAAGGTCGGGAG
Source organism: Rathayibacter sp. AY1A4 (assembly GCF_002930955.1). Lineage (NCBI taxonomy): Bacteria > Bacillati > Actinomycetota > Actinomycetes > Micrococcales > Microbacteriaceae > Rathayibacter > Rathayibacter sp. AY1A4. Next base: position 47,802 of record NZ_PSTN01000021.1, read on the forward strand.
GTTCGCGAGGTACTGCTCGCTGATCTTCCCGACGCCGATGATGCCGACTCTCAGCGGGACGCCCACAGCATTCCCCTCTCGATGATCGTGCGGACGTTGTCGTCCTGGAGGATCTCGACGCGGTGGCCCGGCGTCGAGACGAAGATGCGGCCCTCGCCCCAGAGGCGGGTCCAGATCGCGGGGGAGGTGATGGGGCGCTTCCACGGGTCCCACGGGCGGACGGCCTGCGTGGTCGTGGCGAGCACGTCGTTGTAGTCGTCGTGCAGCACCCAGTACTGCTCCGTGACCAGCTCGAAGTCGGAGATGCCCTGCGTGATCGGGTGGTCGGCGGCGAGGGCCGTCATCTCGATCGTGTGCGGCATGTAGTTGTCCGACTGCTCGCCGGTGCGCTCGTCCGGGTGCTTGCCGGGGTGCGAGGCGAACTGGCCGCCGATCAGCTGCAGGTAGTCGGAGTTGTCGCGGTAGGAGTCGGCGATCCCGCCGTGCCAGCCGGCGAGGCCCGTGCCGCGCTCGACCGCCGCGCGGAGGCCCAGGAACTCCTCCCACTGGATGGAGGTCATCGTGTTCGACTGCACGATCAGGTCGACCGTCCGCATGTACGCCTCGTCGGCGTACACGGCGGTCGACTCCTCGACGCGCACGTCGTAGCCGTTGTCGCGGAGGAACGGCAGGAACAGCTCGGTCGCCTCGACCGGTTGGTGGCCGTCCCAGCCCCCTCGGACGACGAGAGCCGTCTTGCCGGGAGTGGTCGGGGAGTGGTCGGTCATCGTCGTCCTCACGTGCGGGCGGATCGCTCCGCGGTTCGTCATCGAACAGGACTTGCGCAACTTCTGTGCGGGAGCCCCGGCGTCCGACCATCATGCACCGCGGTTCCCGGCGGAGCAAGCCGTCCTGGCGCAGGGCTAGTTGCGAAAGTCGGTATCCGCTACGGTGAGCACATGCCCGACCACGACGACGTCTCCGGAGCGACCACCCGCCCGACCATGGCGCTCATCGCCGAGCGCGCCGGGACCAGCGTCCCCACCGTCTCGAAGGTGCTCAACGGCGGCACCGACGTCTCGGAGGCGACCCGTCTGCGCGTGATGGAGGCGGCGCACGCGCTCGGCTACCGCCGCCGTCCGCGCCTGCGCCCGCCGGTCGAGGATCCGCACTCCGCCCAGATCGTCGACGTCGTCGTCGGCCACATCGGCGGCACCTGGATCGGCCCGGTCCTCGAGGGCATCGAGGCCGAGGCCTCCGCCGCCGGGGTCGACCTGGTGCTCACCCGCGCCCGCGACGACGGCGCCTGGATCAGCCGCCTCCTCCGCCGCCCCTCGCTCGGCGCCATCGTGGTGCTGGTCAACGTCTCGGCCGCGCAGCTGCACCTGCTGACCACCGCCGAGCTGCCCGTCGTCGTCGTCGACCCCAGCACGCGGCCGCCGGCCGACGTCGCGAGCGTCGGCGCGACCAACTGGGACGGGGGTCGCATGGCCGCCGAGCACCTCCTCGACGCCGGCCACACCCGCTTCGGCGTCCTCGGCGGCACCCGCACCCAGCTCTACAGCAGCGCCCGGATCGACGGCTTCACCACCGCGCTCCGCGCCGCCGGGGTCGAGGATCCGCGGGTCGCCTACTGCGACTGGGACCGCGAGCTGGCCCGCGAGGCCGCCGGGCTGATGCTCGCCGAGCCCGACGCGCCGTCTGCCTTCTTCGCCTGCTCCGACGTGATGGCGCTCGGCGTCTACGAGGCCGCCGACGACGCCGGCCTCCGCATCCCCCGCGACCTCAGCGTCATCGGCTTCGACGACGTCGAGGAGTCGGCCTGGGCGACCCCGCCGATGACCACGATCCAGCAGCCCATCGGCGAGATGGGCGCCATCGCCTTCCGGATGCTGCACCAGGCGCACCGGTCGGCGACCCCGCTCGCCTCGGGAGCCTCGGCCACCCGCATGGAGCTGGAGACGCGGCTGATCCGCCGCGCCTCCGTCGCACCCGTGCGCGTCTAGCCCGCCCTCCGCGGGATCGATGCGTCACGATCGGCCCCTCTCCCGCGCCCGTGACGACCGTTCGTGACGCATCGACCCCGGCGGGCGCCGCGGTCGGTGGCGACCCGGGTCGCACCGCCTATGCTGCCCGGATGCGCAGCGCGACCGGGGGGATGGTGGTCGCGTCGTTCGTCTCGCGGATCCTCGGGTTCGTCCGGCTGGCGCTCCTGATCGTGGCGGTCGGCGGCACGAGCGCGTCGGTCGGCGGGCAGGTGTTCGAGGTCGCGAACTCCGCGCCCACCTACCTGTACGGGCTCATCGCGGGCGGGGTGCTCGGCGCGGTGCTCGTGCCGCAGATGGTCCGGGCGCGGGCCGACGGACCGGAGGGCGTGCGGACCCTCGAGCGGCTGCTCACCGTGTGCCTCGGCGGAGCGGCGCTCCTCACGGCCGCCTGCACGCTCGCGGCGCCGCTGATCGTCGGGCTCTACGCCGGGGGCTGGTCGGCCGACTGGGCTCTGCTCGCCACCCAGATGGCCTACTGGTGCCTGCCGCAGATCTTCTTCTACATCGTCTTCGCCGTCTTCTCGCAGCTGCTCAACTCCGCCGAGAAGTACGGGCCGGGCGCGTGGGCGCCCGCCTGCGCGAACGTGATCTCGGTGCTCGGGATCGCGGTGTTCCTCCTGATCCACCCCGAGGCGGCGTCGACACCCGCCGACGAGTGGACGCCGGAGATGGTGGCGCTCCTGTGCGGCACTGCCACTGCGGCGATCGTGGTGCAGGGGGTGATCGCGGTCGCGTTCTCGCGGTCCGTCGGCGTCCGCCTGCGGCCGCGCTTCGGCGTCGCCGGGCTCGGCGGAGTGTCGCGGGACGCGGTCTGGGTGTTCCTCGGCGCCCTCGTCGCAGAGGTGTCGTACATCGTCGTCTCGAACGCGGCGACGGCGGCCGGCCAGGCCATGAACCGCGCCGGCGTCGACGGGCCGAGCCTCAACTCCTTCTCGAGCGCGCAGCTGCTGCTCCTGCTGCCGCACGGCATCCTGGTCGTCTCCGTCGCCACGGCGATGTTCACGCCGCTCAGCCGGGACCTGCACCGCGGCGATCGGGCGGCCGCGGCGGTGAACCTCCGACGGACCGAGGACGCGGTGCTCGCCGTCACTCTGCTCGCGACGCTCCTGTTCGTCGCGGCGGCGCCACTGCTCACGCAGCTCGTCTTCGGCACACCGGTGATCGGCGGAGTCCTGCAGCTGCTCGCCCTGAGTCTGGTCGGCTTCAGCCAGACCTACGTTCTCAACCGGGCGATGTTCGCGCTGGGTCGGGCCCGCGACTCGCTGGCGACCCAGGTCGTCTCGGCCGTCGGCGTCGCGGCGGGGGCGCTCGTCGGCGGGCTCCTCCTGCCTGCCGAACTCGTCGTGCCGGCGATCGCGGGCGGCACCGCCCTCGGGACCACGGCCGCGTGGGCCCTCGCCCACTGGCTGGTCCGGCGCCGGATCGGCGTCGTGCCGCAGCCGACCCGGGACCGCCGCGCCGCTCTCGTCGCGGCGCTGGTCGCAGCCTGCGCGTCGGTGCCGCTCGGCCTGCTGCTCGCCGTGCCCGCCGACCGCCTCGCGGCCGGCGCCGTGCTGCTGCCGGTCGGACTCGCGATCACCGCCCTGTTCGTGGTCGTGCACCGGGTCGTCGGCGGGCGCTGGCTCTGGTCGCTGGTGCTCGCGCCGCTCTGAGGGGCTGCGCGTGCGGTCCCGCAGCCCCGACCCTCAGTGCCCCGCGCCGAGATTCCCGGCGAGGCGGCCGTGCATCCGGGTGGAGGCGTCGTTCATGCCCGCGATCACGGCGCGGGTGCCGTGGCGCTCGTACTTGGTCGTGACGGCGTCCAGCGCGGCGACGGTCGAGGCGTCCCAGATGTGGGAGCCGGAGAGGTCGATCACGACGTGCGCAGGGTCCTCCGCGTACGAGAACTGCGTGGTGAGGTCGTTGCTGGAGGCGAAGAACAGCTCGCCGGTGACCGTGTAGTGGGCCGTCGATCCGTCGGCCGAGAGGGTGCGCTCGACGGTGGCGAAGTGGGCGACCCGGCGGGCGAAGACGACCATGGCGGCGAGGACGCCGACGACGACTCCGATCGCCAGGTTGTGGGTGAGGACGACCACGACGACCGTGGCGATCATGACGACCGTCTCGCCGACGGGCATCCGCCTCAGGGTCGACGGGCGGATGCTGTGCCAGTCGAACGTCGCCACCGAGACCATCACCATCACCGCGACCAGCGCGGCCATCGGGATGATCGCGACGAGGTCGCCGAGCGCGACGACGAGGATCAGGAGGAACACGCCGGCGAGGAAGGTCGAGATGCGGGTGCGGGCGCCGGACGCCTTCACGTTGATCATCGTCTGGCCGATCATCGCGCAGCCGCCCATGCCGCCGAACAGGCCGGAGAGCACGTTCGCGGCGCCCTGCCCGAGCGACTCGCGGGTCTTCCGGGAGGGGGTGTCGGTGATGTCGTCGACGAGCTTCGCGGTCATCAGCGACTCGAGGAGTCCGACGAGCGCCATCGCGACGGCGTACGGCGCGATGGTCGTGAAGGTCTCCCAGGTCAGCGGTACGTTCGGCAGGAACAGCTCGGGGAGGCTGCGGGGCAGCTCGCCCTGATCGCCCACGGTGGGGACGGCGACCGCCGTCACGACGACCGCCGCGGTGATGAGGACGATGGCGACGAGAGGCGCCGGAACGGCCTTCGTCAGGCGCGGCATCACGACCATGATCACGATGCCGACGGCGACCAGCGGGTAGACCAGCCAGGGCACGCCGATCAGGTTGGGGATCTGCGCCGAGAAGATCAGGATCGCCAGCGCGTTCACGAATCCGACCATCACGCTGCGGGGGATGAAGCGCATGAGCTTCGCCACTCCGAGCAGCCCGAGCGCGATCTGGAACACGCCCGCGAGGATCACCGTCGCGATGAAGTAGTCCATCCCGTAGTCGCGGGCGACGGGGGCGATCACGAGGGCGACGGCGCCGGTGGCGGCGGTGATCATCGCGGGGCGTCCGCCGAGGAACGCGATCGACACGGCCATCACGAACGACGAGAAGAGGCCGACCCGCGGATCCACGCCCGCGATGATCGAGAACGAGATCGCCTCGGGGATGAGCGCGAGCGCGACCACGAGGCCGGCGAGGACCTCGCGGGTCAGGATGCGGGGGGTGCGCAGCGCCGTCATCACGGTGGGCTCGGCGTGGGGGCGGGCAGGGGTCTTCGAGGCGAGGGCCATCGCGGCGGCTCCAGGGAGTGGGAGGGGTGCTCGACGAGGAGCGCGGAGGGCTGCGGCATCGGGTCGGCGGAAGCGGGCGGGGATGCCAAGCTTGCAGAGGCGTGTCAGCAGCACGGGCAACCCTACCCTCACGTAAGGGTAGATCTGAAGGGGTGAGCAGGATCGGCACCATGCACATCGGCGAGCTCGCCGAGCGGACCGGCCTCTCGCTCCGGACCCTGCGGCACTACGACGAGATCGGCCTCGTGAAGGCGTCCGGCCGCACCGAGGGCGGCTTCCGCCTCTACACGTCCACCGACTACGACCGCCTGATCCTCATCCGCCGCATGAAGCCGCTCGGCTTCTCGCTGGAGGAGATGGCCGCGCTGCTCCGCGTGATCGACACCCTCGAGGCCGAGGGCGACGACGCGCCGGCCGAGGTCCGCGCGCAGCTCGACGCCTTCGTCGCGCAGGCCCGCGAGCGCCGCGAGGCGCTGAGCGCCCAGCTCGCGATGGCCGACGAGTTCGTCGAGCTGCTCACCAGCCGCTGAGCCCGGCCGCCTGCGCGATCGATGCGTCGCGAACGGCTCCCCTTCGCCTCCGATGACGACCTTTCGCGACGCATCGGATCCCGGGAGCGCGGGAGAGCCGCTCAGGTCGCGCTCGCGTCGGGCAGCTGCTCCGGGCAGTCGCCGCCCGGCTCGGTGGCGAGCTCGAAGTGCCAGATCTCGTTCGCGTAGATCTGGCAGAGCCCGTAGTCGGTGCCGTGCTGCGCGAGCCAGCTGTCCGCGTCCGTGTAGCCGATGTCGACCGCGCCGCCGGTGAGGTGGGCGGAGGAGGTGACGGATGCGACGCGGCGGCCGCGGCCTGACGGCGGCTCTCAGCCGCGCGGGCCGCGGGCCAGCAGGGCGTGCAGCAGCGGCAGTGCCGACGCGATCATCAGCACCGTCCCGAAGCCGCTGTCGTCCGGGCGCACGACGGCGCCGGCGATCAGCAGTCCCGCGAACAGCACGGCCGAGATCACGCGGCGGACGGTGCCCTCGAGCCGGTTCAGCCGGCGCTCGATGGTGGGGACGGTGACCGCGAGCTCGCCGTCGTCGAGGGTCGTGACGAGCTCGTCGAGCCGGCGCGGCAGGCGCCAGATCAGGCCGAGCGTGTCGACGGCCTGCTTGCCGACGTCCTGCACGACGGAGCCGCGCTCCTCGCGGATCAGCTGCTGCGCGTAGGGCTCGACCGAGTCCCACAGGTTGAAGGCCGGGTCGAGCGCGCTGCAGACGCCCGAGGTCAGCGACATCGCGCGGATGACGAGCAGGAAGTTCTCGGGGAGCTGGAACGGCAGCGCGCGCACCACGTCGCCGAACTGCACGGCGAAGTCGCGGAACTCGCGCGGATCCACCTCCCGCAGCTCGGCGAAGCCCATGCCGCCGAAGCGGGCGAAGAGCTGCGTGAGCGCCCGCTCCAGCTCGCGGGAGTCGGCCGAGGGGAGGAGGACGCCGACCGCGCGGGCCGCGTCGACGAGCCCCTTGCCGTCGCGGGATGCGGCGGCGATCAGCATCCGGCGCAGTCCTGCGCGGGTGCTCGGCGGCACCTCGCCCATCATCCCGAAGTCGATGAAGGTGAGGCGCCAGGGCAGCTCGCCCCCAGGGGTCGGCGTGACGAAGACGTTGCCGGGGTGCGGATCCGCGTGGAAGTAGCCGTTGGTGAAGAGCTGGTCGAACATCACGGCCGCGAAGACCGGAGCGACCTCCCGCGGGTCGATCCCGGCGGCCAGCAGCGCGGCGTGGTCGGTGATCTTGATCGCGGTGACGTCCTCGAGCGTGAGGACCTTGCGGGTCGAGCGCTCCCAGACCACGTCCGGGACGGCCACCCGGGCGTCGCCCGCGAAGTCGGCGGCGAAGCGGACGGAGTTGGCCGCCTCCTGCAGGTAGTCGATCTCCTCGAGGCTGGTGACCGCGAACTCCTCGACGAGCGCCGGGGCGTCGACGCGGTCCGAGACCAGGCGCACGTGGCTGAGCCAGCCGCCGACGCGGCGCAGAGCCGCGAGGTCGACCTCGACGATCTGGTCGATCCCCGGCCGCTGCACCTTCATGATGGCGGCGGAGTAGCCGGTGTCCTCGGCGTCGACGGGGGAGAGCCGGGCGCGGTGAGCCTGCCCGAGAGAGGCGGCGGCGACGGGCGACTCGTCGACTCCGGCGTACGCGCGCTCGAGCGGCAGCCCGAGCTCGGACTCGGCCAGCACCCGGATCCGCGGGAACGGGACGGGCGGGACCTCGTCCTGCAGCCCCTCCAGCTCGCGGGTGATCTCGGGCGGCAGCACGTCCAGGCGCGACGACATGAACTGGCCGACCTTGATCATCAGGCCGCCGAGGTCGACCGCGAGCACGTGGAAGCTGCGGGCGAAGCGGCGCATCCGGCCGGGCCGGGTGCGGAGCGCGACGCGCGTGAGCCCCACCCGCGGCAGGAGCAGGTCGAAGAACCAGGTGACCGCGAGATGCCACGCGGCGAAGCGGAGGATCCGGCGGTAGCGCCGCCGGTCCTCCCGCTCTCGGTGGCCCGGGGCGGCAGGACCCGGGCTGACCGAGGCCACCCGGGTCAGTCCTGCGCGAGGATCGCGTACAGGCGGCGGCGCACGTCCTCGAGTTCGGCGACGGCCTTGCGGATCTGCTCGGGGGTGCCCGAGCGTCCGACCTGGGCCGCGGCCTGGGCGAGCTCGAGGCCCGCCTTGGGCAGGGCGCCGAAGTCGACGTGGTCGGAGTCGTTCCACGGGGTCGAGGTGCCGTGCTCGGCGACCGTCGCGCGGCCGGCATCGGTCAGCGTGTAGGTCTTGCGGCCGTTCTGCTCGTCGGCCGTGATGAGTCCCTCGTCCGCGAGGAGCTGGAGGGTCGGGTAGACCGAGCCGGGGCTCGGCTTCCAGTCGCCTCCGCTGCGCTCCTCGATCTCGCGGATGATCTGGTAGCCGTGCATGGGCTGCTCGGCGAGGAGCGCGAGCACCGCGGTGCGCACGTCCCCGCGGCCGACCCGGGAGCCGACGCGCTTCTCCATGCGGGAGCGGGCCTGCTCCATCGCGCGCCAGATGCTCTCGATGGGCGTGCCGGTGCCGAACGCGCCGGTCGATGACGATCCGTTCATGATGACCTCCTGTTTCTCCGAACGATACTCAGCGATATGGGTGGCGACTGTGAACGACTGCCGCGTCGGCTCAGAGCTTCGCGAGCTTCGCCCGGGCGACGAGGAACAGCCCGTACATGACCAGTCCCGCGCTGACGAGGGTCAGGGCGATCGTGCCGTACGGAGGGACGTCGAGGAAGCGGATGGCCCCGTCGAGCCCGGTCGCCTGGCGGGCGTCGCCGGTCAGCGCCGCGACCACGAAGATCCCGCCGGCGAGGCCCAGAGCGAGCCCCTTCGTGATGTAGCCGGTCGCGCCGAGGATCAGCACGGCCGTCCCCGTCGGGCCCTCGGGGATGCGGACGAGCTTGCGGAAGCCGCGCCGGATCCCGATCGCGACGAAGCCGATCCCGCTGCCCAGCACGATCCCGCCGACGATCACGAGGATCACGACGCCGACCGTGCTCGTCAGCAGCTCGGTGTTGATGCGGCGGATCGTCGCCGACGAGCTCGTCGAGCCGCCGAGCGCGAAGACGAGCGTGGTGCCCGCGAGCGTGAGCGAGGCGAAGCCCTTGCCCGACTCGACGATCCGGCGGCCTAGGCGGGCGGGGAGCCCCGGCGCGGAGGAGCGCCCGCCGAGGGAGAGCTGCCAGAGGCCGAGCGCGACCAGCCCGACCAGCGCGGCCCAGACCACCACGAGCCCGACGGGGGAGTCGGCCATGCGCCCGATCGCTCCGGACGCGTCCGCCTCCCGCGAGGTCTCGTCGCTGACCGCGACGCGCAGGGCGAGGCCGCCGATCAGGAGGTGGATCAGTCCGTTCACGGCGAAGCCCGTGCGGGCGAGGCGCCGGAAGCGCCGGGTCCGGACTCCGGCGCGCGGCGACGGCACGCTCGCTGTGGACATCGCGCAACCCTCTCATCCCCGGCGGCCCCGGCGCCTCCTGACCCGCCGACGCGCGCGTGGCAACCCTCTCCCCGGCCGGGTGCCCGAGTCGTGGGATGGAGGTGCGGCGCGGTTCGCACCGCAGCAGGACGAGAGAAGGAACCCATGCGTGCACGCCGACGTCGCGCGGGCGGTCGCCGAGGGCCGAGGCGGGGCGGACGTCCGGTACTGAGCAGGGGAGGGCGGCGACGATGACCGGAGCGACGCTCCTCGTCCGCCGCCCGTCGAGCCCGGCCTCGCGGGTGCTGGTGCTCCACGCGACGGCGGTCGAGCTGGAGCTGCTGGTGGCCGCGCTGCTCGGACTCGCCGAGGCGACGCCGTGCCTCGACGTGCGGGTGGCGGCGAGGTCGCGGGCGGCGCTCCTGCTGGCGACCGTCGATCCGGAGGCGGTGCTGCCGCTGGCCGAGGCGCGGCGGGTCCGCGTCGGGCTCCGCCGCGAGCGCGAGGAGCTGGAGCGCGGCGGGATCGGGTGCCGGCACGTCGTCGAGGCGCGGGTCGGCCGTCGGTGGCTCCGGAGCGGGTCCGATCGGCCGCCGGCCTCGCGACGAAGTCCTGACGGAGGTTGTTCACCGCCGATGTGCGCCGCGCCGTCCCTCCATCTTCAGCAGCAGCCGCAGGCCTCGGAGTCCTCCCTCGTCAGCGCGGAGATCGGCGTCGTGCAGGACTCGCCGCGCCAGGCCTCCAGGCCCTCGCGGACGGCGACCGCGGCGATCACGAGGCCGGCGACGGGGTCGGCCCACGTCCATCCGAGCGTGCTGTTCAGAAGCAGGCCCACCAGGACGGCGGCGGAGAGGTACGAGCAGAGGAGCGTCTGCTTCGAGTCCGCGACGGCCGAGGCCGAGCCGAGCTCGCGGCCGGTCCGGCGCTCGAGCAAGGAGAACGCGGGCATCACCAGCAGGCTGACGGCGGCCAGCACGATGCCGACGGGGGAGTGCTGGGCCTCCGAGAAGCCGAGCAGCGCCCGGACCGAGTCGACGGCGACGAACGCGGCCAGGCCGAGGAACGAGACGGCGATGACCCGCAGCGCGGTGCGCTCGCGCGCCTCCGGATCGCGGCCCGAGAACTGCCAGGCGACGGCCGCGGCGGAGAGCACCTCCACCACGGAGTCGAGGCCGAAGGCGACGAGCGCGGTGGACGAGGCGACCGTCCCGGCGGCGAGGGCCACGATCGCCTCCACCACGTTGTAGCCGATGGTCGCGCCGACGATCCAGCGGATGCGCCTCTGCAGCACGCGGCGGCGGGCGGGGAGGAGCGGAGCGCGCAGGGCGCTCATGCGCAGCGGCAGTCGTCGCCGGAGCAGCAGTCCGGATCGACGACCAGGGCCAGGCGGAGCAGGTGGTCGAGCGCCCCGGCGATCCGGGTCTCGGCCAGCCGGTACCAGGTGTACCGGCCGTCCTTCACGGCCTCCACCAGCCCGCATCCGCGGAGGCACGCGAGCTGATTCGACATCACCTGCCGAGAGACCCCGAGCGCGTCCGCGAGGTCGGAGGGGACGGCCGGAGCCTCGCGCAGCGCGAGCAGGATCCGGGACCGGGTCTCGTCCGCCAGGGCGGATCCGAGGCGCGCGAGAGCAGCGGAGTGGGTGAGGGTCGCGGTGGCGGGCACGGGAGCGACAGTACACGCGATGCTGTATCGAGCGCGAGGGCTGTGGTCTCTCCTCGAACGTGCGAGCTCCCCTCCTGCTCCCCCCGTCGGGTGGGCGGACGGGCCGCACTGCCGCGGATCCCCGGGGCCGGCCGCCACGGCGCGCCCCGTGCGGCCCGCGCGCCGTGCCAGGATCCCCTTGATCGCGGCGCCCGTCCGCCGCTCCGCCGCTCGGTCTCCTGGAAGGGCCACGGACCCGCCTTGCTCGATGCCACGACCCTCCGCGTCGCCTTCGGGGTCACCGCCCTCACCCTCTTCCTGCTGTTCGCGCTGGTCACCTACCGGTCGACGCGCTCGTCCTTCAGCTTCTGGTGGTGCACGGCGCTCGCGCTGTTCATGGGCGGCTCGCTCGCCTACCTCCGCGACGGCACGGCCGACCAGGTGTGGGCGAATCCGCTCGGCAACGGGCTCATCGTGGCCGGCGCCGCCGCGGTCTGGGCGGCGAGCCGCTCCCTCCGCGGCAGGCCGACGCCGTGGTGGCTGGTGGTCGCTCCGACCGTGGTGGTGACGGGCGTGTCCAGCCTCGACTCGCCCGCCGTCAACGACTGGTCGGGAGGGCCGCTCTACCTCGCCTCGGTGGCGCTCCTCATCGGCCTGTCGACCCGCGAGATCGCGCTGCTCGGCGCCGGGCGCTCGCGCACGCGCTGGCCGCTGCTGCTGAGCTCCGGCGCCCTCTCCCTCTACTACGCGCTCCGGTTCGCTGTGTTCCTGGCCGCGGGGCTGCGCAGCGAGCTGTTCGCGACCTGGTTCGGGACCCCGACCACCACGCTGATCACGCTGGTGCTGCTGGTCGTGGTGTCGTTCAGCATGGCGTCGCTCAGCGGCGAGCAGGTCGCGCAGATGCTCACCGCCGGCGCCGCCCGCTCGCGGCAGGAGCTCGCCGACGGCGAGAGGGTGCAGCGGCGGCTCGAGCCCCGCTCGGTCCCGGACCTCCCGGGCTACGACGTCGCCGGCGCCTGCGTGCCCAGCGGGACGGTGAGCGGCGACTTCTTCGACTGGCGCTGCACGCCCGACGGGCTCGCCGTCACCGTCGCCGACGTGATGGGCAAGGGGGTCGGCGCCGCGATGATCGCCGCCACGGTCCGCGCCGCCCTGCGCGTCACTCCTCCCGCCCTCGGCCCGGCGGCGACGATGGCGCTCATCGACCGGGTCGTCGAGCCGGACCTGTCGGCGAACGACGCGTTCGTCACGCTCCTCCACCTGCGGCTCAGCGCGTCGACCGGCGACATCGCGCTCGTCGACGCCGGGCACGGACTCGGGATCGTCTGCCGCGCCGACGGCTCGCGCGAGCGCATCCCCTCCGCCCACCTGCCGCTCGGCCTCCTCGGCACGCAGGAGTGGGAGCCGACCGGCCTCCGACTCCACCCCGGCGACCTGCTGCTGATCTGCAGCGACGGCGTGCTGGACCTCTTCGACGGCTCCCTCGCCGCCCTCGACCGGGTGGCCGACGCGGCCGTCGCCGCCCCCGCGACCGCCGCCGCCGCGGTCGCCGGCGTCACCCGCCTGGCGGCCGAGGGGCTGCTGGCGGACGACGTGACCGTGGTCGCGATCCGGCGGACCTCGGGGAGCTGACCCGGCCTCAGCCCCGCCCCGCCTGCAGCCGGAGCCCGGCCAGCAGCAGGTCGAGGCCGGAGCGGAACACGTCGAGGTCGTCGTGCGTCGCCATGACGTCGGCCGCGTGGTGGCCGAAGGGGAACTCCTCCGGATCGAGGGCGCGCCAGCGGTCGGCCAGGTGCTCGAGGAACTCGCCCCTCTCCATCCCGCTCTCGAGGAACTCGCGGGGCGGCGGCTGCGCCAGGTCGGCCGCGACTCCGACGACGTAGCTGACGATGGACGACACGGCGTGGAACCGCTGCCGGGGCGTCAGGTCGAGAGCCATGAGCTGCTGCCCGAGGCGCTCGTACATCGCCATCGAGTTGGGCTGAACCCCGGTCGTGCGGAGCATGTAGAGGCCGAACCAGGGTCGGCGGACGCACTCGTCGAAGAGGGCCAGCGCGACGCCGCGGACGTTGTCGATCGGGTCCGGCCCGTGGGTGAGCGGCTCGCTGTCTGCGAGGACCCGACCCATGACCTCGTCGGTCGCCCGCTCCAGCAGCTCGTCGCGGCTGCCGACGTACCAGTAGATGCTCGCCACACCGCCGCCGAGTCGGGCCGCGAGCGCGCGGAACGTGAGGGCCGACTCCCCGGACTCGTCGAGGATCGCGATCGCCTCGGCCAGCACGGTGTCGAGCGAGTGCGACGCTCGGCGGCGGCCCCGGGCGGGGGAGGGCGCGGCAGCGGTCTCCGTCGGGCGATCTGCAGGCATGGCTTGCATCTTACCGAACGGCGTTCCATACTATCGAACGCCGTACGAGAGTCGAACGGCGTTCGATAGGAAGGCGCCTCGATGTCCGCTCCGACGACCACCTCCGCCGAGTCCCGCGCTCACACCTCCCTCCGCTCCGCGGCACTCCCGCTCGCCGCTCTCTGCCTCGCGTTCTTCGTCGAGATGGTCGACAACACGCTGCTCTCGATCGCCCTCCCGACGATCGGACGCTCACTCGACGGGTCGACCGCCGGACTGCAGTGGGTGACCGGTGCCTACTCCCTGACCTTCGGCGGGCTGCTGCTGACAGCCGGGTCCGCCGCCGACCGGTTCGGCCGCCGCCGCGTGCTCCTCACCGGCCTCGCCGCGTTCGGGCTGATCAGCCTCGCCGTCGTCCTCGTCACCGACATCGGCCAGCTGATCGCCCTCCGCGCGGCGCTCGGCTGCGCCGCGGCCGCCATGGCGCCCGTCACGATGTCGCTGGTGTTCCGGCTCTTCGACGACGAGAGGCTCCGCATGCGGTCGATCACGATCGTGATGATCGTCGGGATGTCCGGCATGGTCCTCGGCCCCCTCCTCGGCGGCTCGATCCTCAGCACCGTCAGCTGGCAGTGGCTGCTCGTCGTCAACGCCCCGATCGCGCTGCTGGTCTGGATCGGCGTGCGCCTCGGAGTCCCCGCGGACCGGCGCGCCGACCTCACCTCCGGTCGGCTCGACCTGCCGGGGACCGCCCTCACCGTCGCCGCGGTGGGGCTCGGCTGCTACACGCTCACCAGCGGAGTCGAGAACGGCTGGCTGTCGCTCCTCACGATCGCCTGCGCCGCGGGCACCGTCGCCGCCGTCGCGGGATTCGTCGTCCGCGAGCGCCGCGCTGTCTCGCCCATGATCGACCTCGCGATCTTCCGCGCCGGCCCCGCGCGGGGAGCGGCGCTCACGCAGCTCGGCGCCTCGGTCGCCTTCGCGAGCGTCCTGTTCGGCCTGATCCTGCACTTCCAGTACGCCTACGGCTGGAGCCCGGTGCGCGCCGGCCTCGCGAACCTGCCCGTCATCGTCACGATGCTCGCCGCCACTCCGGTCACCGAGCGCCTCGCCGCGAAGCTGGGGCACCGCGCGGCCTGCCTGATCGGCACCGGGCTCCTGGTCGGCGCGCTGCTCGGGATGTCCTGGGCGGTGGACCGGGGCTACCTCGCGATCGCCGTGATGATGGTCGTGATGACGGTGGGCCTGCGGACGATCATGACCATCTGCGCCGTCGCCCTCGTCGAGGCGATGCCCGCGAACCGCACCTCGATCGGTGCGGCGCTCAACGACACGGCCCAGGAGATCGGCACCAGCATCGGCACGGCCGTCGTCGGCACGCTGATCGCCGCGCTGGTGGCGACCACCCTCCCGGCGGGCGCGTGGAGCGCGGACCTCGTCCGGAGCTTCTTCGCGGGTGAGCGGGTCGCCTTCCTGGTCGTGGCGGTCCTCGTCGGCGTGATCGCGACGATCGGCTCGCTGTCCCTCAGCGACTCCCGCTCCACCGAGGAGCCGGCGGCGGCCTAGTCCATCGGGTCGCGCCGAGCGTCCTCGAGGTCGGCGATGTCCGTGTACTCGAGGAAGTCCAGCGGCGGGATGTCCGTCATCTCCTCGCTCCAGGAGGGGCGGGCCGGCTGCATGCGGCGCGTCTCGAGCTCGATGTGGGCGATGACCTCCGCGTCGTCCGGCTCCTCCACCTCGCTGCTGTCGATCGGCAGCGACCAGAGCTGGCTCGCCGGCCCGATCAGCAGGTGGGCGTAGGCGCGGCCGCCGCCCTCGGTCAGGACCGGCACCGAGACGACGTCCGACTTGTTGACGTCCGCGAGGGCCCGGGCGTACCGGAGGACCGCCTTGCAGGTCAGGTCGCCGACGAGGAGGTGGCCGCTGGAGTAGTGCAGTTTCCGCATGCGACCAGCCTCCGCGCGCCGCCCGCGGGACCTCAAGAGGGTTGCCGCGGGGAGGCGGCTCCCCTAATGGGCCGGGAGGTCCCGCCCGGTCGGGATCACCGCTCGGGGCGCCCGGCGCTCTCGCGGAGCTCGCGGCCGTCGGCGACGTCCTCGGCGTGCTTCTCGGCTTTCTTCTCGCTCTGCCGGGTGTCGCGGGGCGGGAGCTGGATGTGCTCCTCCGCCGGGATGCCCGCCTGCAGCTGGCGGCCTCGCTCGAGCTCGGCGTCGAACTCGGCCCCGAAGAGCAGGGCGAGGTTCGTGATCCAGAGCCAGAGGAGGAAGACGATCACGCCGCCGAGCGCGCCGTAGGTCTTGTTGTAGTTGCTGAAGTTGGCGACGTAGAACGCGAAGCCGGCCGACGCCAGCGCCCAGACGACGAGGGCGAGGATCGAGCCCATGCTGGTCCAGCGGAACTTCGGCTGCCGCACGTTCGGCGACCAGTGGTAGAGGACCGCGACGATGACGACCATGATCGCGATCAGTACCGGCCACTTGGCGATGCTCCACACGGTCAGGGCGACCTCGCCGAGGCCGACGGCGTCGCCGATGGTCTGCGCGACGGGTCCGCTGAGCACGAGGATCAGCCCGGCGATCACGAGCAGGAGGACCGTCACGAGGGTGACGGCGAGCATCGTGGGGCGCAGCTTCCAGATCGGGCGGCCCTCGTCGATCTCGTAGACGCGGTTCATGCCGCGCCCGAACGCGCCGACGTAGCCGGAGGCGGACCAGAGGGCGCCGAGGACACCGGTGACGAAGGCCAGACCGGCGGCGGGGCTGGAGGTGAGCTCCTGGATCGGGCCGCGGACCGTGTCGAGGACGTCGGCCGAGACGAATCCGCCGGCGATCTCGAGCACGGTGTCGGTCGTGGTCTCGGCCTGGCCGAAGAGGCCGAGGATGGACACGATCGCGAGCAGGCCCGGGAAGAGGGCGAGGACGGCGTAGTAGGTCAGCCCCGCCGCGATGTCCGTGCACTGGTCGGCGCCGAACTCGCGGAGCGTCTTCTTGAGGACGTAGCCCCACGAGCGCTTGGTGACGTCCGTCGGTCCGTCGGGCTTGCGGGAGTCGTCGGGGTCGGGCGCGGTGCGGTCGCGCTCGGTGCTGGTCTGGGCCACGGTCGTCCTCCATCTCGAGCGTCTGCGGATCGTCGGGGACGGAAGGACCGCCTGCGATCGCTCCGAGCCCCGACGACGCCGTGCTCGCCACCGACCGTAGGAGCGCCGGACGCTCAGGGCAGGACGGTTGACAGCCGCCCGTCGAGTCCGGTGGGGAGGTGTCCCGCGGTGGAGCCCGCGCTCAGAGCTGCGCGAGCAGCCTCTCGCACGCCTGCTCGCAGCGGCGGCAGGCCTCGGCGCAGATCCGGCAGTGCTCGTGCATCCCGGCGTGCTGCTCGCAGTCGTCGGCGCAGGCGCGGCAGGCCAGGAGGCAGGCCTCGACGAGGGCGCGGACGGCCGCGGATCCGACGACGCCGCGGCGGGAGAGCACGGCGCCGGTCGCGGCGCACACGTCGGCGCAGGCGAGGTCGGTGCGGATGCAGTGGACCAGCTCGGCGACCGACTCCTCGCCGAGGCACGCGTCGGCGCAGGCGGTGCAGGTGAGTGCGCAGGCGCCGCACGCGTCGATGCACTCGGCCAGGACCTCCGGATCGACGCCTCGCAGCTCCTCGGGGTGGCTCCGGATCATGTCGCTCGTGCTGCTCATGGCGCGTCCTCTCGTCGTGACCCCGGCGGGTCGATCGGTCCGGGCGACGCTACGGGCCCGCCCGCCGCCGAGCGAGGGCCTGGCCAGGCACCGCGGCCGGTGATAGCCGGGCCGTCAGCCCCTCACGACGAAGGCGTCGTGGATCAGGTTGCCCCCGGTCGCTGCGGGGTTCCGCGTGCTGCCGCGGGTGATCGTGACGGTGTGGGTGCCGGCGGGCAGGGTCCCGCTGGTCCAGACGGTCTGGGCGGAGCGGGTGGTGGCGCTGTAGCGGTCGACCGAGGCCACGAGGACGCCGTCGAGGCGGACCTCGTCGATCCCGGACGTGCTGGACCGGCGGCTCACCCACGAGACTCCGGTGCCGGTGAAGCGGAGGGTGGCGGAGGCGCCCCCTGTCGACGAGAAGGAGACGCCTCCGCCGCTGTCCGCGGAGGAGGAGGTCGTGGACCAGGTGCCCGTGACGGCGACGGCCGGCGAGCCGTTCTGGTGGGTGCCGGCCCCGACGGCGGCGAGCGGAGTCGCGGTGGCGGTCGGCGTGGAGGTCGAGGTCGGCGCGGCGGTCGCGGTCGGCGTGGGCGTGGCCGTCGATACCGGAGTGGCGGCCCTCTTCGCGAGCACGATGGACGCCGTCGCTCCCTTCAGCCCGCTCGGCCGGAACGTGATCGTCGTCGCGGTGCTCGTCCTGCTCGTCACGCTCAGGGCGGCGCTCGAGGACACCGTGCCCGCGGTCGGCCGCGCGAGCGTCACGGTGAGCGCGCTCGTCGAGACCTGCGTCGGGTCGACGGTCGAGACGGTCACCGTGTCCGCGTCCTCCCGGATCGAGACCAGTCCGGCGCCGGTGATGCTCGCGACCCGGGTGCCTCCGACGAGCACGGGGCTCGTGGTCCCGGCCTTCCACGACACGGCGCTGACGGTGCCGGTCGAGCGGTCGCGGGCGGCGCTCAGCTGGGGGGTGTTGCTGAGCACGGTCACGTCCGGGTCCACCGCGTACGCGGCGGTCGCCGCCTCGGAGGCGCCGGGGAGGACCGTGTACGCGTACGAGGCGCCGGTCGGGTTCGTGCCGTGGCTCGTCGTGAGGGAGTAGTAGTGGCCGGTCACCGGCGCCGTCGGACCGGCGGCGCTCACGGCGCTCCAGGCTCCGGTGCGGGTCCGCCCCTGCGCGGTCAGGGCGATCGGCGTCGGGAAGACGTAGCCCACCGACTCCGCGGAGCCGGTGATCGAGGCCCAGCGGGCGGTGCTCGTGGCGGTCGCCTCCGCACCGCGGAGGACGCCGTCGACGCGGAGCCTCGCATCGGGAGCGACGTCGCGGCGGTCGTCGATCACCGTCTCCGCGCGCCGGCGCGCCCCGTCCCAGCCGGTCCCGGACATGTCGGTCGCCGTGATCCCGGAGCCGAGCGCGAGGATCTCGTCGTCGAAGGTGAACCAGGCCTTCTTCGCGACCAGGCTCACCGACGCCGCGTCGAAGTCGAGCGCCGCGATCCCCGTCCGCCGCGACGGGCTCTCGAGGCTCCCGGTGAAGGTCGTCGTCGGGCGGGACGACGCGCCCTCGCCCGCGCTCCGGACGATCGTGTCCTCGGTGGTGCCGGGCATCCGGTACGGGTTCGCCGTGGCCCAGTAGCCGTCGTCGTACTGGCGCCCGCTGCCCAGGTGGAGCGAGGTCGCGCCGTCGCCGGTGTACCAGCCGCTGCGGTTCTCGCCGTTGAGCGACTCGTAGCGCGCGATCCGCGTGCTCGACAGGCCGACGGCGAAGCCCGAGGTCGCCGTGGTCCGCGTGAAGCGGTCCATGCCGGCGAAGGCCCGGACGCCCGAGCCGATCGGGGTCGCGGTCAGGCCCGTGTCGGCGAGGACGAGCCGCGCGCGCACGACGTCGCTGACGGATCCGGCCGTCTCGATGCTCACGGGGCTGCCGGCGTTGCAGGCCAGCCAGCTCTTCGCCAGCGCGTTCGTCCGGGTCCGGGCCGCGGGCGGGGCGCTGTCGGCGAGGCGCAGCACCGCCGCCTGCAGCTGGACGCCGACGTCGCCGTCCTCCGACTCCGCCCGCGCGGTCTCGCGGCCGCGGACCGTCGACATCACGGCGCCGCACCAGGTGACGGGGGCGAAGGAGGAGGCGAGCCGGTCGTACACGCCGAGCCCCTCCGGGCTCGTGATCTCCCAGCGGGAGCCGTCGAGCAGCGCGTACAGGTCGTCGAGGGTGTCGAGCATCGAGAGCCCGTACCCGCCGCTGTAGGCGAAGACGCTGTGCTGCACGAAGGAGCCGTCGGCGTGGAAGCCGTCGCCGGACGCCACCGTCCGCAGCGCCGGGTCGATGCCGGCGGCCGCCTCCGCGATCTTCGCCGGCTGCTTCAGAAGCACTGCCCGCCCGGCGATGACCGCCGCCGTCCAGACGCGGTTGGCGCCGGTCCGGGTGACGGTGTCGGCGAAGCGCGTCGAGGCCGACAGGTAGGCCTGCACCTGCGCCGCCGAGAGGTCGGGGTAGAGGAGGGCGGTGATGCTGTTCAGCTCGAGCGGGATGCCGATCTGCTGCTCCCACCAGCGGGAGGTGCCGGTGGTGGAGCGGTTGTAGCGGTTCGCCGAGAGCCAGTCGGCGGTCGTGACGACGTCGCGGAGGAGCGCCGGGTCGCCGGTGAGGGCGGTCCCGGGGGTCTTCAGCGCGGTCGCGAGGACGGTGACCCGCTTGTAGGCGGCCCACACCTCCACCGCCGAGGTGCCCGTGACCAGGTCGGGCCAGGGCTCGCCGCCGTCGGTCTCGAGCGTCGACCAGTAGCCCTCGGCCTCGGCGACGAGGCGGCCCTTCGCCGCGGCGAGGCCGCCGACGCTCGCGCTGCCCGGGATCGTGCCCGTCAGGTCGGCGACGAGGCCGAGGCGCATCGCGTCGTACTCGTCGCCCGCCGAGTCGACGGCGGACGCGGTCGGCGCGGCGGCGAGCGGGAGGATCAGGGCTGTCACCAGCAGGAGCGCCGCAGCGAGCGGGCTCCCGCGCCGGGGCGCGTCGGATCGAGAGGGTCGGTTCGTCTCCGCGCGCGATCGGCGGAGGGGACGCGGCTGGGTGGGCACGGGCGCTCCTGAGGCGACGCCCACGAGCCTGCGGGCTTCGGGTGCTCGCGGGTCGCCGGGGGAGCGTCGGGTGAAGAGTAGGGGTCCGCTCCGTCCGGCGGCAAGAGGCGGAGGCGAGGACGGCCGGGATCGGCCACCGCCGACGCTCCCGACCGCGCGATCTGCGACAGCCGTACCCCGTGAGGGGTACAGAGGCGCCGAAGGTCCCCCACCCGTCAAGCGGGGCGATACGGTCGGAGGTGCGTGTGCGCTCCGGGGAGTCCCGGCGCGGCGCGCAGGGGGAAGGGGGCACGGATGATCGAGGCCGAGCAGGATCCGCGGCTGGTGGCGCTCGAGGCGCTCGAGATGATGGGGTCGGCTCCGGAGGAGCGCTTCGACCGGATCACACGGATGGCCGAGGAGCTGTTCCGCGTGCCCGTGGCCGAGATCCACTTCCTCGACGACACCACGCTGTTCACGAAGTCCCCGCAGCGTCCGGACGCCGTGCTTGCCTACCCGCGCGCCGGCACCTTCTGCGACGCGACGCTCGAGAAGCGCACCACGTTCGTCGTGCCGGACCTCGGCGCCGACGAGGCGTGGGCCGGGCACGAGCACGTCGCGGGGTACCCGCACGTCCGCTTCTACGCCGGGCGGCCGCTGTCGGTCGAGGGCGACCTGCAGCTGGGCACCCTCTGCCTCATCGACTTCGTGCCCCGGAGCCTCACCCCGGACGAGCGGCAGCTGCTCGAGGAGTTCGGCGAGTGGGTCGAGCGCGAGCTGCGCGACACGGCGGAGCGCGACCGCGCCGCCGACATGCAGACGCAGATGGCTCCCTCCTCCCTCCACCACCCCGCCGGCTACGAGCTCTCGGGGCTCTCGCTGCCGCGGTGGACGATCACCGGCGACTTCTACAGCTGGCGCGGCGACGACGAGACGGTCGACCTGACCCTCGTGGACGTGATGGGCAAGGGGACGGCGGCGGCGATCGTGGCCGCCTCGATCCGCTCCGCGTTCCGGGCGCGCCTGGGCGGCGACCCCGACGCGGTCGTCAGCGCGGTGAGCGCCCAGCTGCACGACGACTTCACGGCCACCGAGACCTTCGCGACCCTCTTCCACGGGCGCCTCGACACCGCGTCCGGCCGGATCGACTTCGTCGACGCGGGCCACGGGCTCACCGTCCTCCTCCGCGCCGACGGCTCGTTCCAGCGGCTCGCGGCACTGGGCCTCCCGCTGGGCATCGCGGAGGACGGCGGCTGGATCACCCAGACCGTGGAGCTTGCGGTCGGCGACTCGCTCCTGGCCTTCACCGACGGCGTCCTCGACCTCTACGACGGGACGCTGCAGTCCCTGGCGCGCGCGGTCGACCTCGCCCGCGACTCCGCCGACACCGCCGCGTTCCTGCAGGCGCTGAGGGCGCTCGCCGCCTCCGGCTCCGCGTCCGACGACATCACCGCCCTCGTGCTGACCCGCACGGGCGCCGACCGCTTCGCCGAGAAGGACCCCGCATGACGTTCACGACCGAGACGATCGCCCCCGACATCGCCGTGCTGCGGGGGGAGGGGCGGCTCAACGCGGCCTCGGCTCCTGAGCTGCGCTCGGCCGTCCGCCGGGCGATCGACGAGGGCAGCCCCCGCATCGTCGTCGAGCTCAGCGCGGTGACGTTCATGGACTCCTCGGGTCTCGGCGCCCTGGTCGGCGCTCTCAAGACCGCGCGGCAGGCGGGCGGCGACCTGCGGATCGCGGCGCCCAGCGAGCAGGTCGTGATGGTGCTGCAGCTGTCCAACCTGGACCGGGTGCTCACCCTCTTCGACACGGCCGGCGACGCGTACCGTGACTGAGCGCAGCGTCGGGTTCCGCACGCCCCCGGACGACACCGAGGTCGTCCACGAGATGCTCGCCGAGCTCTGGGGCGAGCGCCCGGACCTGCCGACCCGCGACCGCATGGCCGTCGAGACGGCGCTGGTCGAGCTGGTCGACAACGTCATCCAGCACGCGACGTCGACGACGACGATCGTCTGCCGCCTCGTCGTGCGCGTCGAGGGAGACGCGATCCACGCGGAGCTGGTCGACACGGCCGATCCTCCGGACATCGGCACGGGGCCGCGGGAGATGCCGGACGTCTTCGCCGAGTCGGGCCGCGGGCTCGCCCTCATCCAGGCTCTGACGACCACGTTCGAGCACGAGCGCTCCGAGGGGCGCAACGTCTGGACCCTGACCCGGGCGCTGGACTCCTAGCGACTGGCGCGGATCAGCGGATCGTGTGCGCGGTGATGACCGCGGCGGCACGCGCCAGGTCGTCCGCCATGCCGTTCAGCCCGGGGGAGGCCTTCAGCACCTCCGCGCTGACCTCGTCGTAGCGCTCGTCCACCTGCGCGAGCAGCTGCTCCCCGGAGGCGGTGAGGCGCAGCAGGACGCTGCGGCGGTCCTGCGGGTTGGCGAGCCGGTCGACGTGGCCGGCGGTCGCCAGCCGGTCGAGGAGCGCGGTCACGGCGCCCGTCGAGAGGGAGAGCTCGAGACCCAGCCACTTCGGCGTGAGGTCGGGCGACTCGCCGAGGACCTCGAGCGCGGTGAGCTCCGAGATGCCCACGCCCACGCCCGCGGCGATGCTCGCGCGGAGGTGCCGCTGCGCGTTCTCGAGCAGGCGGAGCGACTGCCGCAGCTGCACGGCGGGCGCGTCCTGGTCGACGTCGCGGGGGGTCGGTCTCTCGGTGGTCATTCGTCCTTCTCGGGGTAGGGCTGGGGTCATCGTACGGGTCGCCCTCGGGGGTCCCGGCCTGTCACCCGGACAGGGGGTGAAAGAACGATTGCAATGTATCTTGGTCATCAAGTAACTTAGCGGTCAATCGAGTTCGGCGGACCACCAGCCGGACCCTCCCCCTTCAGCACCAGCCCGCCCCACCCGATCAGGAGTCCTGCCATGTCGACCCACACCGCCAAGTCCAAGCGCGTCCGCTTCGCTCCCCTCGCCATCGCGACGAGCATCGCCGCCGCCGCTCTCCTCTCCGTCTCGATGTCCGGCACCCTGTCCGGCTTCGTCGCGAGCATCTCCAACACCGGCAACACCGCCGCCTCCGGCTCGCTCGTCATGGAGGAGAAGTCGACCGGCGCCAGCCCCATCACCTGCCTCAGCACCGACGGCGGCTCGATCAGCACCAACACCGCGACCTGCGCGACCATCAACAAGTTCGGCGGATCGACCACGATGGTCCCCGGCCAGACCGTCACCACCGCGATCACGCTGAAGAACACCGGCACCGTCAACGCCAACACCTTCACGCTGACCCCCGGCGCCACCTGCTCGCAGAGCAACAACGTCGCGGCCGGCGCCTCCGGCTCCGCCACCGACTTCTGCGGCAAGCTCAATGTCGTGATCACCTCCGGCGGGACCACCGTCTTCACCGGCACCGCCGCGACCCTCGCCGGCTCGGCCGTCAAGACCCTCAACACCGCCCCGGTCACCCCCGGCACCTCCACCCCCTTCTCCATCGCCGTGACCCTCGACTCGTCGGCCACCAACGCCTACCAGGGCCTGTCCGCCTCGCTCCCGCTCACCTGGACCTTCGCGAGCTGATCCCCTCTCCACCCGGCCCGGAGCGCCCCCGCGCGACGGGCCGGGGGAGGAGCGTCCCGCAGTGCTCCTCCTGCACCGCCCCCGAG
>NZ_PSTN01000022.1:0-59493 GCF_002930955.1 Rathayibacter sp. AY1A4
GAGCGGGGCGGAGACGGGGAGCGGGCGGGCACCGCCGGCCCCGCGCCCCGCCACCCGCGTCAGCCGATCGTCACGAGGGCGGCGAACAGCTCCGGCGCTCGGCGGTCGACGATCCGACCGCCGACGCGGATGCCCACCAGCGCGAAGACGGTGCCCAGCACGAGGGCGGCCGCCAGTCCGATCAGGCCGAAGGCCGGGTCGCCGCCGATGAGCGAGATCGCGCCGAGGACGATCGACGGGAGCGCCAGCAGACCGGTCGCGGCCATGCTCCCCAGCATCACGACGCTCGAGATCATCCCGGAGCCCGGCGGCGTCTTCAGCGGGCTGTCCCCCGGCCCGGGCACGGGGTAGACGACGAGCGACGAGGCGACGCTCGACACTCCGAACCCGCTGAGCACGAGGGCCAGCGCCATGCCCAGCACGGCCGGGATCGCGTCGGCGCGTCCCGCGTACAGCGCGGTGCCCACCGCCACGACGACGACCGCAGGGACGCCGATGATCGCGGCGGCGACGACGCGACCGGCGCGGTCGGCCGACCCCGTCACTCCGGAGCTGACGTGCGCCGCCCAGGCGGTGCCGTCGTACGACACGTCAGCGCAGAGGGTCACGCCGAAGATCAGCCCGACGAGCACGGCCGAGAGCAGCACGAAGGTGTCGCCGCCGCTGCCGATCGCGGAGTAGAACACGGCGAGGACGACGACGGCGGGGATGACGAGGAGCCCGCGGCTGTAGCGCGGGTCGCGCCACCAGTAGCCGAGGGCACGCGCGGCGACGGCGCCGGTCGGGGTGCCGGGGAAGCGCCCGAACAGGCCGAGGCCCGCGGATCCGGAGGCGGAGTGCGCGCCGGACGCGGCGGGCTCCGCGAGCGCGTGCCGCAGCGCCCGGGCCCACGCCCAGACGAGGACGGCCAGCGTCGCGAGCCCGATCAGCAGGCGCGCGATCGCCGCGACCCAGTCGCCCGAGACGACGGATCCGGGGACGGCCCAGATCGCGCCGAGCGGCGACCAGCCGAGGGCGCCCGCGATCACGGGCAGGACGTCCAGGCCGTCGCGGATCACGTTCGTCAGGCCGAAGAAGAGCGGTCCGAGCAGGATGACGACGACGAGCACGACGCCGCCGATCACCTCGCGGTAGCGGCGGCTCGAGCCCAGGCCCGTGGTGAGCGCGCCGATCAGGCGGGACGCGACCACGCAGGTCGCGACGCCGATCACCGCAGCGACGAGGCCGGGCAGGATGCCGATCGGACGGCTCCACCAGGCGGCGGCGGAGGCGAGCGCCCCGAGCGTGGTCACCACGCCGGGGATGCCCGCGAGGCCCGCGGCGGCGAGCCCGAGGAGGAGGGTCCGCAGCGGGATCGGGAACGTCGCGAGGGTGGGCAGGTCGAGGCTCTGGTCGGAGCCGGACAGGAAGATCGGCCCGAGCACCCAGCCGAGGATCAGAGCGGAGCCGCCGAGGACGATCGCGACGTTCGCGAACGCCGGGTCCGTGCCTCCGAGCGCGACCAGGCCGGCCGCGACCAGGCCGAGCACCGCGATCGCGTAGAGACCGCCGAGGATCACGCCGATCAGCTGCCACACGTTCCGCGTCAGCGAGTTGCGGAGCAGGAGCAGCCGCAGCCTCAGGAGATGCGCAACCATGCCGGTCCCTCCTGGTGGGTGCGGCCGCCGACCAGCTCGACGAAGCGCTCCTCGAGGCTGGAGCCGGCGCGGACCTCCTCGAGGGTGCCGGAGGCGAGCACGCGGCCGTCGGCGATGACGGCGACCCGGTCGCACATCCGCTCGACGAGGTCCATGGAGTGGGACGAGACGATGACCGTGCCGCCCGACGCGACGAAGCCGGTCAGGATGTCGCGGATGTTCGCCGCCGAGACCGGGTCGACCGACTCGAACGGCTCGTCGAGCACCAGGAGGCGCGGGGCGCGCACGAGCGCGCAGGCGAGCGCGATCTTCTTGGTCATGCCCGCGGAGTAGTCCACGACGAGCGTGCGGTCGGCCGGATCGAGGCCGAGCAGGGCGAGGAGGTCGTCGGTCCGCTCGACGACGACGGAGCGCTCGAGCCCGCAGAGCAGGCCGTAGTAGGTGACGAGCTGGAGACCGGTGAGGCGGTCGAACAGCTTGACGCCGTCGGCGAGGACGCCGATCAGCCGCTTCGCCTCGAGGGTGTCCTTCCAGACGTCGACCTCGTGGATCGTGACGACGCCGCTGTCGGGGCGGAGCAGGGCCGTGGCCATCGAGAGGGTCGTCGTCTTGCCCGCGCCGTTGGGGCCGACGAGCCCGAAGAAGGAGCCGGCGGGGACGTCGAGGTCGATGTCCTTCACGGCCTCCTTGTCGCCGAAGCGCTTGCGCAGGCCGCGGATCCGCAGAGCGACCTCGCCGTGGCGGCCGGAGGCCTCGGGGGCGGCCCACGCGGGGGTCGCGGAATCGGTGTGCGCGGAGTCGGTGTGCTCGGCAGCGGTGCCGTCGGCGGCGGTGCGCGCGGCGGGGCTCTCGGTGTCCGTGCCGTCCTGGGGAATGCCGGGGGGCGTCGTCCCGTCCATGTGTGTCCCTTCCGGGCCGCGGTGGGCGGCCGCTCCTCCACCCTAGGCAGGCGCTGCGGTCGGGGCATCCGTCCCGCGATGGAGTCGCGCGGCCCCGGCCCCTCGACGGGGCGGGGCGGGAGCACGGCCGCCTACGCTGGCCCCATGCCCACGCTCCTCCTCGTCCGGCACGGACGCACCACCGCGAACACCGCGGGGATCCTCGCCGGACGCACCGCCGGAGTGCGGCTCGACGACGTCGGACGCACGCAGGCGGCGCGCACCGGGGAGCGGCTGGCGGCGGTCGAGCTCGCGACCGTGGTGTCGAGCCCGCTCGAGCGGTGCCGGCAGACCACGCGCTTCGTCCTCGAGCGGCAGACGGGATCGCCGGCGACGGTGATCGACAAGGGCATCACCGAGTGCGACTACGGCGACTGGTCGGGGCGCTCGCTGCGGGATCTCGCGACGGAGCCGCTCTGGGCGACGGTGCAGAACCAGCCCTCCGCGGTGGTGTTCCCCGGCGGCGAGGGGATGCTCGCGATGCAGGCCCGGGCCGTGTCGGCGATCCGCCGGCACGACGCGGCGGTGGCGGAGGAGCACGGGTCCGGCGCGGTGTGGGCGGCGGTCAGCCACGGCGACACGATCAAGGCGATCCTCGCGGACGCGCTCGGCATGCACCTCGACCTGTTCCAGAGGCTCAGCGTCGGACCGGCGTCGGTGTCGATCATCCGCTACGGCGCGGGGCGGCCCGAGGTCGTCGCGATGAACACGGACGCCGGGGACCTGGGCTGGCTGCGGAAGGCGGCCCCTGTGGCGGACGCCGCCGTGGGGGGCGGGGCGGGGCACGAGTAGGCGCGGTTCGGGAGGGCCGCTTCAGGGCTCGATCGAGCGGCAGGGACGCGGGTGCTCGGCGGCGGTGGATCTCGATGCGCCCGCTCCGCGGAGGGCTCGGTCCGCAGAAGAGACGGCTGCTCGATCAGCAGGCCGCCCGAGCCCGACGCGCGCAGCCACCGCGGAGGCGGGCGCTCGTAGACTGGGGGCATGCCTCCGATCGTGCACGGATTCGACTGGCCCGATCGCGTCGTCGTGGGGACCGTCGGCTCACCCGGCTCGCGCTCCTTCTACCTCCAGGCCAAGACCGGGCCCCGCGTGGTCAGCGTCGGCCTCGAGAAGCAGCAGTCGGCCCTCCTCGCCGAGAAGATCGACGAGATCCTCGACCAGCTGATGACCGCCCAGGGCAACCCGGTCAGCGTCCCCGCCGGCACTCCCCCGGAGCTCGTCGACAACGACCCCCTCGACCAGCCCGTGGAGCCCGAGTTCCGCGTCGGCGGTCTCAGCCTCGGCTGGGACCCGTCCACCGCGCAGATCGTGATCGAGGCCTACCCGCTGACCGAGGCGGAGGACGACTCCGAGGAGGAGCCCGAGCCCACCGAGATGCTGCAGGTGAAGATCCCGGTCGGCACGGCGCGCGCCTTCGCGAAGCGCACCCTCGAGGTCGTCGGCGCCGGACGTCCGCTCTGCCCCCGCTGCGGCGAGCCGATGGATCCCGACGGGCACGACTGCCCGCTCGCATGAGCGACCCGGGCGGGCTCGACGGCGAGCTGGAGCTGGCCGGCCGGATCACGATCGCCTCGAACGCGACGTTCCTCGCGCAGCTCGGCGAGACGTCCGTCGTCTACAAGCCGATCTCGGGCGAGAAGCCGCTGTGGGACTTCCCGGACGGCGTGCTCGCGGGCCGCGAGGTCGCCGCGTACCTCGTCTCGGAGGCGCTCGGCTGGAACGTGGTGCCGCGCACGTGGCTCCGCGACGGTCCGCTCGGGCCGGGCATGGTCCAGCTCTGGCAGGACATCGATCCGGACCAGGACGCGGTCGACCTGGTGCCCGCCGACGCCGTGCCCGACGGATGGCGGCACGTCCTCGACGGCAGCGACGAGGAGGACCGCGACATCTCCCTCGTGCACGAGGACTCGACGGCGCTGCGCCGGATGGCCGTGTTCGACGTGGTCGCCAACAACGCGGACAGGAAGGGCGGGCACGTGCTCGCGCTGCCCGACGGCCACCGCTACGGGGTCGACCACGGCCTCACCTTCCACTCCGAGCACAAGCTGCGCACGGTCCTCTGGGGCTGGATCGGCGAACCGCTGCTCGAGGAGGAGCTGACGGCGCTGGCGCTCCTGCGCGCGCAGATCGACGGACCGCTCGGCGAGGCGCTCTCGGAGCTGCTCACCGAGGACGAGGTCGCCGCGTTCGCCAAGCGCTGCGAGCGGCTCGGCTCCTTCGGCCGCTTCCCGGGCCCGCGGGGCGGGATGCCCGCGGTGCCCTGGCCGCTGTTCTGAGCCGGGCGCGGTCGGAACTCGGGACGAACGCCTCCGGAGCGGCGGAGACGCTCTGATCCTCAGGCGCGGGAGCAGGTCCCTCCTGCATCCTGAACGGCTCAGAAGCTCCAGCCGCGGCCGAACAGCTCCTCGCCCGGCGTCCCGCCGCCTCCCGGACCCGCGCCGCGAGCGCCGAGGTAGGAGGAGACGACGGCCGCTCCCAGGTCCTCCGCCTCCGGGTTCACCACCGAGCCGCCGACCCGGCGGGCGAGCGAGTCGATGAAGCGCGCGAGGCCCGGGTCGTCACCCAGGCGGAAGAACGTGGTGTGCGCGCCGAGGCGGAGCGACGCGTCGAGCTCGCGGACCGAGACGGCGACCGTCAGCGGGTCCGGCGGGTAGTCGAAGAAGACGCCGCCGTCGGGCTCGAGGTGCGCGGTCGGCTCGCCGTCGGTGACGATGAGCAGCACCGGCTGCGCGTTCGGGTGCTTGCGGAAGTGCCGGTTGGCCAGCAGCAGCGCGTGGTGCAGGTTCGTGCCCTTGTCCCACTCCGCGTCCAGGCCCACCAGCTGCTCGACGTCCATCACCTCGGCGCGTCGGCCGAAGGCGACGAGCTGCAGCGCGTCTCCGCGGAACCGGCTGCTGATCAGGGTGTGCAGGGCGAGCGCGGTGCGCTTCATCGGCACCCAGCGGCCGTCCATCGCCATCGAGAACGACGTGTCGACGAGGAGCGCGACACAGGCCTGCGTGCGCGCCTCCGTCTCCTGCACCTCGACGTCGTCGATCAGGATGCGCACCCCCGAACCGACCGGTCGGCCCTCGCCGGCGCTGCGGGTGAGGGCGTTGGTCACCGTACGGGGGATGTCCCAGGCCTCGGTGTCGCCGAACTCCCACGAGCGCGTCGCTCCGGAGCGCTCGCCGGCCGCGCCCGCGCGCCGGACGTCGCGGGCGCCCTGACGGCCGGAGACGGTCTCGGCGATGTCGCGCAGGAGCGCCTTCCCGAGCTGGCGCATGGCTTTCGGGCTGAGGGCGAGGCGGCCGTCGGAGCCGCGGCGCAAAGTCCCGGAGTCGCGCAGGGCCCGCTCCAGGCGCTTCAGCGTCTGCGCGTCGACGGAGGCGTCCTCGCCGAGCCGCTTCGCCAGCAGGTCGAGGTCGAGGTCGTCGAGGGAGGAGCGGTCCGTCTGCGCGAGCTGGTCGGCGAGGGCGTCGAGGTCGGCCAGCTCCTGGAACACGCCCGTCCCGTCGCCGAGGCCGAGACCCTGCTCGCCGTCCATCCGCTCGGAGCCGCCCCAGTCCTCGCCGGGACGGAGCCCCCGCAGGGTCTCGTCGAGGCGGCCGAGGGACTGCATGAGCTCCGGCGTGCCGAAGGCTTCCTGGGCGAGCGCGTCGAGCTCGGCGCGCTGCTCTGCGGTCATCGAGTTGCGCATCCGCTGGGCCGCGGCCGCGCGGGCGGCGAGCGCGTCGATCAGCTCGTCCACCGACTCCGGTCCCTCGGGGAAGTACTCGCCGTGCTGCTCCATGAAGGCGTCGAACTGCTCGGGCGTGTCCTCCCCGCGCGCGTGCGCCTCGAGCAGCTCGTTCAGGTCGCGGAGCATCGCGTCGATCGCGGCGCGGTCCTCGTCGCTCGCGTTCTCGAGGGCCTGCTTCATCCCCTCGAAGCGCTGATCGAGCATCTCGCGGCCCAGGAGCTCGCGGATCCGCTCGAAGTCGGCGCGCGCCTCGGGGCTCTGCCAGCGGTAGTCGCGGAGCTCCGAGACGGCCGCGGCCGGTGAGGGCGGGAGGCTGTCGAGCTGGATCTCGGCGAGCGCGCGGTCGCCGTCGTCAATCTGCGTGTCGCGGGCGAGCTGCTTGCGCTCGGCGAGGACGGCCCTGTCGAGGAGCTCGCGGATCTCGCGGAGCGTGCCGTCGAGGTTGTTCCTCTGCGTGAGCTCGCGACGCCGCTCGGCGACGCGGGCGGCCAGGTCGTCCAGGCCCTCGCGGTCGCGGGTGCCCCGGCGGAGGAACTCGCGCAGGGCGCGCTCGGGCGAGGTGCCGCCCATCACGTCCTCGCCGATCGCGTCGAGGGCCTCCTTCAGGTCGACCGGAGGAGCGAGCGGATCGGGTCCCCCGTCGTACTTCGCGTAGCGCGCGTCGCGCTTCAGCCGCCGGTTGCCGCGCGGAGCATCAGCCATAGACGGCCTCGCCCCCGCCCGTCTCCTTGCTCAGCTTGCGCGAGAGGTAGAGGCCCTCGAGGGCGAGCTCGACCGCTCCGGCGCGGCGCCCCTCCCCCACGGCGTCGAGGCGCTCGGCGACCTCGTCGTACACGCGGGCCTCGCCCAGCAGCGGCAGGCCGGCCAGGAACTCGCGGGCGGTCACCTGCTCGCCGGTCGTGATCATCGCGCCGTTCTCGACCGCCTCGACGAGCGGCCCGAGGTCGACGCCGCGCAGGTGGGCGCGGACGGTCTCGGCGGTGGCCTGGCGGAGCAGGTGGTCGAGGATCTCGTCCTCGCGGCCCTCCTCCCCCGACTCGAACTCGATCTTGCCGCCGAGCACGTCGACGGCGGTCTCGAGGTCGATGGGGCGGGCGACCGCCTCCTCCTCGCCGCGGCGGGTTGCGCGGTGCAGGGCGGCGGCGGCGATGGTCTCGGCGCCGGCGATGGCGAAGCGGGCGCTGACACCGCTGCGCTGGTCGACGGAGCTCGACTCGCGCAGGGCCCGCGTGAAGCGGGCGAGGATCTCGATGAGCGCGTCGGGCACGGTCGCGACGAGGTCCGCCTCCTGCCGGATGACGGCGACCTCGTCGACGAGGGCGGTCGGGTAGTGGGTGCGGATCTCGGCGCCGAAGCGGTCCTTCAGCGGCGTGATGATCCGGCCGCGGTTCGTGTAGTCCTCCGGGTTCGCGCTCGCGACGACGAGGACGTCGAGGGGGAGGCGGAGGACGTAGCCGCGGATCTGGATGTCGCGCTCCTCCATCACGTTGAGCATGGCGACCTGGATCCGCTCGGCGAGGTCCGGCAGCTCGTTGATCGCGACGATGCCGCGGTGGCTGCGCGGGATGAGGCCGAAGTGGATGGTCTCCGGGTCGCCCAGGCTGCGGCCCTCGGCCACCTTCATCGGGTCGACGTCGCCGATGAGGTCGGCGACGCTGGTGTCGGGGGTGGCCAGCTTCTCGACGTAGCGCTCCTCGCGGGGCTTCCACGCGACGGGCAGGTCCTCGCCCAGCTCCTCCGCTCGGCGACGGCTCTCCGTGGTGATCGGCTCGTAGGGGTGCTCGCCGAGCTCGGACCCCTCGATGACGGGCGTCCACTCGTCGAGCAGGCCGACGAGGGTGCGCAGGAGGCGGGTCTTGCCCTGGCCGCGCTCGCCCAGCAGGACGATGTCGTGGCCGGCGATGACGGCGCGCTCGACCTGCGGGATGACCGTCTCGGCGAAGCCGTGCAGGCCCGGCCAGGGGTCGCGGCCCTCGCGCAGGGCGTCGAGCAGGTTGTCGCGGATCTCGGTGCGGAGGCTCTTCTGCACGTGTCCGGAGGCACGGAGCTGGCCGAGGGTCTGGGTCGTCGGGCGCATCACCTCGGCAACGCTACGCCGCAGGTCCGACACGTGGTGGAGGTGCGGCGGATTCCCGGCGCGGGCTTGCGCGGGGGGCGCTTCGAGACACCGCTGCGCTCGAGGGACACCGCTGCTGAGGCGGTGTCCCGGCGGGCAGCGCGGCGCCTCGGCGGTGCGGGCGGGCGCGGCGCCGCGGACGGCTCAGCGCTCGAGGCGCGGGGCGGCGGCGAGCAGGCGGCGCGTGTACTCCTCCTGCGGCGCGGCGAGGAGCGACGCGGCCGGCCCCGCCTCGACGATCCGACCCTCGCGCATCACGGCGATGCGATCGCTCATGTGGGCGATCACGCCGAGGTCGTGCGAGATGAGGAGGAGGGCGAGGCCGTGACGGCGCTGCAGGTCGTCGAGCAGGTCGAGGATCTGCGCCTGCACCGACACGTCGAGGGCCGAGACGGGCTCGTCGCAGATCAGCACGTCGGGGCGCGTCGCCAGCGCCCGGGCGATCGAGACGCGCTGGCGCTGACCGCCGGAGAGGGTCCGCGGCGAGCGCCGCTCCAGGGCGGGGTCGAGCCCCACGCTCTCGAGCAGCGCGGGCACGGAGGCTGCGCCGGCGTCGCGGAGGAGGCGGCCGACGCTCCAGCGCGGGTCGAACGAGGAGAGGCTGTCCTGGTAGACGGCGCCGATCCGCGGGCGGCGGGGACGGCGGGAGCGCTCGGTCGCTGCCGACCACGGCTCGCCGAACAGCTCGACGGCGCCCCCGTCCGGACGCCGCAGCGCCAGCACGAGCCGGGCCACCGTGCTCTTGCCCGACCCGGACTCGCCGACGAGCCCCACGGTCTCGCCGCGCCGCAGCCGGAGGTCGACGTCGTCGACCGCGACCCGCACTCCTCCGCCGGGCAGCGGGAAGCGGGCGGCGAGACCGCGGGCCGCGACCACGACCTCGCCGGGGGTCTCGGGCGGGGTCGCCGGTGCGGTCGGGTCGGTGAGCCGGGAGCCGCGCGGGCGCCCGGCGGGGACGGCGGCCACGAGCGCGCGGGCCTCGGGGCTGCGGGGCGCGCGCAGCACCTCGGCCGCGGTCCCCTCCTCCACCACGCGGCCGTCGGCGAGCACGAGGATGCGGTCGGCGAGGCCCGCCACCACCGCGAGGTCGTGCGAGACCAGGACGAGCGCCCGGCCGCGCGCCTTCTGCTCGGCGAAGAGCTCGAGCACGCGGGCCTGGACGGTCACGTCGAGCGCGGTGGTCGGCTCGTCGGCGACGAGCAGCGGCGGATCGAGCGCCACGGCCGCCGCGAGGAGGGCGCGCTGG
The DNA here is from genome assembly GCF_002930955.1 of Rathayibacter sp. AY1A4. Lineage (NCBI taxonomy): Bacteria > Bacillati > Actinomycetota > Actinomycetes > Micrococcales > Microbacteriaceae > Rathayibacter > Rathayibacter sp. AY1A4. The sequence continues at coordinate 9,659 of NZ_PSTN01000022.1, forward strand.
CGGAGCCCGCCGGAGAGGTCGCCGGAGCGCTCCCGCATCCGCTCGGCCGGCTCCGGCATGCCGACGCTCGCCAGTGCCTCGACCGTCCGCTGCGCGCGCTCGGCCGCGGGGAGGCGGCCGTGGAGGCGGAGCACATCGCCGATCTCGCGGCCGATCGGGCGCAGCGGGTCGAGCGAGAGCAGCGCGTCCTGCGGGACGAAGCCGACGGATCCGCCGCGCAGCCGCCGCAGCTCCCACTCGCCCGCTCCGACCACCTCGGTCCCGCCGACGCGGACGCTCCCGGTCACGGCGCCTCCGCTCAGCCCCAGCAGCGCTCGCGCGGTGACGCTCTTGCCCGACCCGGACTCGCCGACGATCGCGACGCACTCCCCCGGCTCCACGCGGAACGAGACCCCGTGCACCACCTCGACTCCGTCGAAGGCGACCCGGAGCCCCTCGACGACGACCGCGCTCACCGCGCACCCCGCAGACGCCCGCCGAGGACCGTCGTCGCGATCGTGGTCAGCACGATCGCCAGCCCCGGGAACACGGTCAGCCACCACGCGCTCGCGAGGTAGGTGCGGCCCGCCGAGAGCATCGCGCCCCACTCCGGCGCGGGCGGCTCGGCGCCCAGGCCCAGGTAGCTGAGGGCCGAGGCCCAGACGATCGCCTGGCCGACGCCGAGGGTCGCCAGCACGGCGAGCGGCCCGAAGGTGTTGGGGAGGACGTGCCGGACGAGGATGCGGACGGGTCCGTGCCCCAGCACGCGCGTCGCCTCGACGTAGCCGGAGTCGCGGATGCCGAGCAGCTGCGTGCGCAGGATGCGGGCGTACCCCGGCGCGGTCGAGAGGCCGACCGCGATGGTGGCGGGGACGACTCCGGGACCCGTGACCACGATCACGAGCAGCGCGAGCAGGAGCGCGGGGAAGGCGAAGAGCACCTCGAGCACGCGGCCGATCACGCCGTCGACGACGCGGCCGCCGAACGCCGCGACCACCCCGAGCACCGCGCCGAGGACGAGGCCGATCGCGGTGGCGCTGGCGCCGATCAGGAGGGATGCGCCGGCCCCCGCGATGAGGCGGCTGAGGACGTCGCGACCGGACTCGTCGGTGCCGAGCAGGTGCGCGGCACCCGGTGGGGTGAAGGCGTCGCGCGGGGCGACGGCGAGCGGATCGGAGGGGGCGAGCAGGCCGGGCGCGACGGCGGCGAGCAGGAGCAGCACGACGAAGAACGCGGCCAGCACCTCGCCGGCGCGGAGGCGGGAGGGACCCCGGCGGAGCGGGCGGGCGGCGCGCAGCTCGAGCTCGCTCACGCGACCGCCTCCCGCCGGGCCAGCCGCGGGTCGATCACGCGGGTCAGCAGATCGGTGGCGAGGGTCACGACGATGTACGCCAGCGCCGTGACCAGCACGACACCCGTCACCACCGGCACGTCACGGACGGTCACCGCCGCGAGCAGAGTCCGGCCGAGCCCCGGCCTCGCGAAGATCGTCTCGACCACCACGGCCCCGCCGATCAGGTAGCCGAACGCCCAGCCCGAGAGCGAGACCCCTGGCAGCACCGCGTGGCGCAGCGCGTGGCGGGCGCGGACGCCGAGCTCGCCCTCGCCGCGCGCCCGAGCGGCGAGCACGAACGGCGACTCCAGCGCGTCGAGGAGGGAGCGGCGCATCACCTGGCCGAGGAAGCCCGCCAGCGGGATCGCGAGGGTGAGCGTCGGCAGCACCAGCCCGGCGGGCGACCCGGTGCTGACCGGGGGCAGCCAGCGCAGCGCGGTCGCGAAGACGGCGATCAGCACGGTCGCCAGCCAGAAGTGCGGGAGCGCGGCTGCCGTGAGCTCGAGGCCGGACCCGACCGCGGCGGCGAGGCGGCCACCCCGGGTCGACCAGAGGGCGGTCGCGAGCGCCAGGATCCACGCGGCGGTGAGCGCGAGCACGGCGAGCAGGAGGGTGCCGGGCAACTGCTCGCCGAGGATCTGCGCGACGGGAGTGCGCAGGGAGTAGGAGGTGCCGAGGTCGCCGCGCGCGAGCCTGCCGAGCTGCACCAGGTACTGCACGAGGAGCGGCTGGTCGAGGCCGTACTGCTCCCGCACCGCGGCGAGCGCCTCGGGCGACGCCTGCGAGCCCGGACCGCCGAGGATCGCCTGCGCCGGATCGCCGGGGACGAGGCGGATGAGGACGAAGACGGCGGTCGCGACGGCCCACAGCACCACGAGGGCGCCACCGAGGCGGAGGAGCACGCGACGGATCATGCGGGCGGGCGTCCTCTCTGGTCAGGGCGGTGGAGGGGGGGCGTCGTCGAGGTCCGCTCCCTCCGGAGCACGCGATGCGCGACCGACGGCGGCTACTCGACCAGCATGGAGGACGGACCCCTGCTGATCGAGCAGCCCGCGGAGCGGGCGCATCGAGATCCGCCCATCCCGATCGCGGGGTCTCGATGCGCCACCGCGGCGACTACTCGACCGGCACGCGTCCGCTCATCGATCGGTGCAGGCGGCTCGCCGGGGCCGGGTCAGACCCAGGCGTCGGCGAACCAGGGGGTCGACACGGTGTCGAGGGCGACGAGGCCCTGGACGGCCGCCCGGTGCAGGTAGTGGTTCTGCTGGTCGTAGAGCGGCAGGATCCAGTAGCCCTCGAGGACGATCCGCTGCGCCTGCTCGTACAGGTCGGCGCGGGCGTCCTCGTCGGTCGTGGCGCTCGCCTGCTCGAGAAGCGAGTCGAGCGCGGGGTCGGCGATCTGCGCGTGGTTGGCGAAGTAGCCGCTCGGCGCGGGGGTGATGCCCGAGGAGGAGTAGAGGATCCGCAGCACGTCGGGTCCGACCTTCGTGTACGGGGCGCTCACCAGCTCGTACTCGTTCGACGCGAGGGCGGTGTACCAGCTCGACAGGTCGAGCAGGCTGATCCGCACGTCGAAGCCGAGGGTCTTCGCCGAGGCCTGGATCTGCTCGAACAGCGACTGCTCGGCCGGGATCGACTGGTTGGTGCTGACGGGGAATCGCAGCGTCAGCGGCGTGCCGTCCTTCTCGCGGATGCCGTCGCCGTCCGAGTCCACCCAGCCGGCCTTCTCGAGCAGGTCCTCGGCGGCGGCCGTCTCGGAGTCGGACCCGGCGTCCTCGAAGAGCGACGGGTCGGAGTACGCGGTCGCCTCGCGGCTGGACAGCGGGGAGTAGGAGCGCTCGGCGGTGCCGAAGAAGAGGGAGTCGATCGCGTCGTTCACGCCGACGCCGCGGACGAACGCCTCGCGGACGGACTCGTCGTCGAACGGCGCCTGCCCGGAGTTGAGCTCGAGGCGGTTGACCGAGCCGGGCCGGGGCGCGTCGAGCTCGACGAGGTCGGTGGCTCCGGTCGCGGCCTTCAGTGTGTCGGGCTGGGCGTTGTCGAGCACGTCGACCTCGCCCGACTGCAGCGCCGCGTAGCGGGTGGCGGAGTCGGGGATGAAGCGCCAGGTGATGCTCGCCAGGTGCGCGGGGCCCTCGTGGCCGTCCCCGGTCGGGCCGGTCGACGCGTCGTAGGCCTCGTTGCGGGTGAGGGTCACGTGGTCCTGCTTGACCCACTCCGAGACGGTGAAGGGGCCGGTGCCGACGGGCGCCTCGCAGTTCGCCTCCTCGCCGCGGGCGATGCCGGCGGGCGACTCGATCGCGGTCCACGGCTGCGCGAGCGACTCGAGCAGCGCACTGTCCGGCGCGGTCAGGGTGAAGCGGGCGACGGTCGGCGAGACCGCGGTGACGGAGGCGACCTTCGCCACGGCGAGGTAGCCGGTGGAGGACTTGGTCGCCGGGTCCTGCAGGTGCGCGATGTTCGCGGCGACCGCCTCCGCGTCGAGGGCGGTGCCGTCGGTGAAGGTCGCGCCCTCGCGCAGGGTGAAGTCGTAGCTGAGCGCGTCGTCCGAGACGGTCCACGACTCGGCCAGCCACGGCGTGATGGTGCCGTCGGCGTCGCGCGAGACGAGCGACTCGAGCACCTGTGTCGCGAGGAGCGCCTGCGGGTAGTTGCCGCCGACGTGCGGGTCGAGGCAGGTGGGCTCGGCGTCGCCGGACGCGTAGGTGAGGGTCCCGCCGTCGACGGGGCTGCTGGAGGCGTCGGGCGTCTCGGCGGTGCAGCCGCTGAGCAGGAGCGCGGCGGCCGCGACGGCGGCGGGGAGGGCGAGGAGGCGGGAGCGCAGCGGCATGACGTCTTTCGTGGAGGGGTCGGGGGTGCACGCGTTTCTTGGACGCGACCCAGGAAACGCTAGCAGGGCGTGGCGGCGGCGGGCGGGGATCGCTCGGATCCGTGGAGGAGCGCCCGGATCCCGCGCTGGGGAGGGACGAATCGCGCTGGCGGAGATCCCCGACGCGCCTGTCGGTGGGGATCGGCCTCCACTCTCCTACTGTCGACGCATGACCTCCGCCGTGCTCGCCCTCCTGTTCGGCTCCGCCGTCGCCCTCGTGGGCCTCGTGCCCTGGGCCGCCCTGCAGTACCGGCGCCGCGGCGTCCTCGGGATCGGCAACGCGGTGGTGGCCTTCGCCGCCGTGGTCTACGCGCTCGCCCTCGTCACCTACACGCTCCTCCCCCTGCCCGACGAGGCGACGGTCGCCGCCGCCTGCCGCACCGGATCGGGTCCGCAGCTGCGCCTGTTCGCCTTCGTCGGCGACATCGCGAAGGAGGGCGGGATCGACGGGCCCCGCGCGCTGCTGACGAACCCCGCGTCCGCGCAGGTGCTCCTGAACGTGGTCTTCTTCGTCCCCCTCGGGATGCTCGTCCGCCACCTCGCTCTGCGCGGGCGCCTCGTCGCCGGGATGATCGGCGGCACCGCCGTCGGCTTCGCCGTCTCGCTCCTCATCGAGGTCACGCAGCTCACGGGCGACTGGTTCCTCTACCCGTGCGCCTACCGGCTCTTCGACGTCGACGACCTGCTGGCCAACACGGCCGGCGCCCTGCTCGGCACCCTCCTCTCCCCCGTCCTCCTCCTCTTCACCCGCCGGACCGAGGGCGCGGTGCCGGAGCTGGCCCGCCCGGTCACGATCCGCCGCCGCGCCTTCGGCATGTTCTGCGACGTGCTCGCGCTGAGCCTCATCACGGGCGCGCTCGTCTCGATCACCGGGGTCGGCCTCGTGCTCGCGGGGGTGGACACGCGCTCGAGCCCCGGGGACGTGGTTCTCGGAGCCCTGCCGTTCGTCGCTCCGCTGCTCCAGCTGGTGATCGTGCTGCGGTCCGGGCGGACCCTCGGCGAGACGGTGGTGCGCCTGCGTCCCGAGCCGCGACCGCTCCTCTGGCAGCGGCTCGTGCGCTGGGCGGCGGGATCGGGCGGCTGGTCGACCCTGCTCGCCGTCGAGGGCGGGTTCTGGTCGCTGCTCGCCTTCGTCCTCGCGGCGGCCGCGATGATCGGCCTGGTCGCGACGCGGGGCCGCCGGGGGACGGCGAACGCGCTGGCTCGCCTCGACGTCGTGGACGAGCGGGCGGAGGCGCCGTCCGCCGTCCGGAAGACGGACTGAGAGGAGCCTGCCGGACGCCTGGGCCGGCCGGTGGTCAGACCGCCGCGCGGAGCCCCTCGACAAGGTCGTGCTGCGCCTCGCGGCCGGCCCGCGTGGGCACGAGCGGGTATACGTGGACCTGCCCGACGGCCTCGTGGAGCTCGAACGGGACCGCGGCGGCCGCCGCCCGCTCGGCCAGCACGTGGGCGTCCGGATTGAGGACGTCACGCGTGCCGGTGAAGACGGTGAGCGGACCGAAGCCCGCCAGGTCTCCGAACAGCGGGCTGACCACGGGATCGAGCAGGTCGAGGGAGCCGCGCCAGCTCTCGGCGAGGACGCGACCGCCCGGCGTGCCGAGCCACGGATCCGCCGGCTGCACCTCGGGGATGTGCGGGTTGCTCCAGGAGAGGTCGAGTGCGGGCGAGACGAGGGTCGTGCACGGCAGGACCACCCCCTCGTCGCGCAGGGCGAGGGCCGTCGAGAGGGCGATCTGGCCGCCCGCAGAGTCGCCGGCGAGGCAGGTCGCCCCGTGCCGCTCAAGACTCCGCAGCACCAGGGCGCGGACACCGTCGCGCGCCTCGAGCGCCGTGCCGAAGGGCACGAGCGGGTAGATCGGGAGGGTCACCGCGACGGAGGCCTCGTCGGCGATGCGGGCGGCGAGCCACCAGTGCTGGGGCGCGATCTCGTTCACCCAGCCGCCGCCGTGGACGTAGACGACGCCGCCGCGGATCACCCGCGGGCGGATCGTGTAGACCGGCCAGGAGCCGACCTGCTCCACGTCGACGCGCACGCCGGGCCGGAGGCGGGGCGGCGGGCCGTAGGAGGCGGGACGGAGCGCGCGCTCCCGGATGCGGCGACGGGCTCCCTCCGCGCTGACGAAGGTGCGGTTCGCACGGGCGAGCCGGAGCGCGAGCGGGACGAGGGCATCGGGGACGACGAGCGGCATCGCCCGAGCATCGCGCACCCCGGTGCGCAGCGGCTGGGCGGCGACGGGCTGCGCGGCTGCGGACTCTGCGGCGACGGCCTCGGCAGCCACCGACGCGGCGGCCACGGACTCCGCCGCTGATCCGCGGAGGTCGGAGGACGCGGCGCGGGCTCCGCGGGCGGAGCGTCGGCACCCGCGGACGCGGCGTCGGACCGCGGACGACGCCCGGGCACCCCGCGCACAGCACGACGGCCCGGCCCGTGGAGGGAGCCGGGCCGGGGCCGCCGGTCAGCGTGGTGCCTGCACGCCCGCGGAGCGCGGGTCGGCAGCGACCTCGCTGTCGCCGTGCGCTGCGGGTCAGCGGCGCGCGGCGGAGCGGCCGGCGAAGCGGGTGTAGACGAGCAGGACGATGATCGCTCCGATGATCGAGCCGATGATGCCGGCGGGCTGGAAGAAGCCGTCCATCGGGTCGTGCTGGAAGATCAGGAACCCGAGGAAGCCGCCGACGAACGAGCCGACGATGCCGAGCACGATGGTCATGCCGATGCTGATGCTCTGCTTCCCGGGGACGATGAGCCGGGCCAGCGCTCCTGCGATGAGTCCGACGACGATGAGGCTGATGATGAGACCGAGCATGGCGGTCGTCCTTCCGTTGTGCGGGCGGGGGCCCGCTGATCGGTTCCGCGGTTGCGGGACCGGTGGCTACGCAACCACCCCGGAGGAGGCGGCGGTACACCCCTGGGGGTGTGCTCGCCCCGACGAGCCGTGCGGTAGCGTCCGACCATGACCCGCCGTGCGCCCCTCACCGTCGCGCTCGTCGACGACTACGACGTCGTCCTCACGGGCCTCGCGCACATGTTCGACCACTACCGCGACCGGGTGGTCGTCGCCGAGATCGACGCGAACGCCTCCCTCTCCGACCGGATCGACGTCGTCCTCTACGACTCGTTCGCCCAGCCGGAGTCGGACCACCACGAGATCGCGGAGCTGGTGCGCAACGAGCGGGCCGAGCACGTGGTCGTCTACACCTGGAACTTCGCGTCGACGCTCATCGCGGACGCCCTCGAGCAGGGCGTCCACGGCTACCTCTCCAAGACCCTGCCGGCGCGGGAGCTGGTGGCCGCGCTCGAGCGGGTGGCCGCGGGCGAGGTCGTCGTCAGCGATCCTCCGCGGCGGGCGGGCAGCGCTCCGGGCCTCGACTGGCCGGGCCGCCACGAGGGCATCACCGACCGGGAGTCGGAGATCCTCGCGCTCATCACGCAGGGCAAGAGCAACGCCGACGTCGCCGCCCTCACCTACCTCAGCCCCAACACGGTGAAGTCCTACATCCGCAGCGTCTACGGCAAGATCGGCGCGACCAGCCGCACGCAGGCCGTCCTCTGGGGCGTCGACCACGGCTTCACCCCCGACCACCACCGCATCGACCACTGGCTCGGCGGCCCCTGACCCAAGCCCGCGGGACGCCACTCCGGGACGCGCCGCGCCGACGAACGCGCACCCGGGAGGCGTCTCGCGGGAGGGGGGGGCGGGGGCGCCCGCACCGCTACGGTGTGGCCATGCCCCTCGACCGCGCGCCGACCATCCGCGACGTCGCGGTGCGGGCCGGAGTGTCGTACCAGACGGTCTCGCGCGTGCTCAACGACAGCCCCCAGCTGCGGCCGCGCACCCGGGAGCGCGTGCTCGCCGCGATCGAGGACCTCGGCTTCCGCCCCAGCGCCGCCGCTCGCGCCCTGGCGACGAGCCGCTCCGGCCTGATCGGGATCCTCGCCGCCGAGAGCCACAGCTTCTACGGCACCGCCACCGCGATGGCCGCGATCGAGCAGGCGGCGCGCGACGCGGGCTACCGGGTCCCGGTCGTGAACGCGGCGCCGGACGCGGAGTCGCTGGCCGACGGCCTCGCCCACCTGCAGCGGGAGTCGGTGGAGGCGATCGTGGTCCTCGCCCCGCAGGAGCGCGCGCTGGAGGCGATCGAGAGCCTCGCGATCGGCGTCCCGTCGGTGACGCTCGGCGCGACGGACCGCGGAGCCGACTCCCTGCTCCTCGTCGACCAGGCGGCCGGAGCACGACTGGCGACCGAGCACCTCGTCGGCCTCGGCCACACCCGCATCGCGCACCTCGCCGGTCCGCAGCACTGGGTGGAGGCGCAGGCGCGGCTCGAGGGCTTCGCCGCCGGGATGAGCGCGGCCGGCCTCGACCCCGTCGCCGTCGTGGAGGGCGACTGGAGCGCCGAGTCCGGCTACCGCGCCGGCCTCCGCCTCCTCGGAGCCGCACTTCTGCCGACCGCGGTGTTCGCCGGCAACGACCAGATGGCCCTCGGACTCCTGCACGCCTGCACCGAGCGGAGACTGCGCGTGCCCGAGGACCTCAGCGTCGTCGGCTTCGACGACGTGCCCGAGGCGGCGCACTACCAGCCGCCGCTGACCACCATCCGCCAGGACTTCGCGGAGGTCGGCCGCCGCACGATCGGGGTCGTGCTCGCGGAGCTGCGAGGCGAGGAGCCCGCCGTCGACCGCCCGGTGCCGCCGGTGCTGGTGGAGCGGGCGTCGACGGCTCAGGCCTGAGCAGCACCGGCCCCCGCTTCACCCCGCGTGCGGCAGCAGCACCTCCACGCGCCCCTCGCGCACCCGCGTCTCGAACCGCGGCTGCGGCGAGGTGGCCGGCCCCCGCAGCACCTCGCCGGTCTCGAGCGAGAAGGCGCTGCCGTGCCACGGGCAGGCGACGCACGCCTCCCCCGAGCCGTCCGCCGAGACCTCGCCCTCGTCGAGCGGGCCCGAGAGGTGGCTGCAGACGTTCGAGAGCACGTCGATCCGCTCGCCCCGCCGGAAGGCGAGCAGGGGGAGGCCCGCGACCTCCCTCCTCACCGGCGTGCGCTCCGGCAGGTCCGCCAGGGCGCCGAGCTCCTGCCAGCCCGAGGGGAAGCGGTGCGGCACGTCCTCCGCGTGGTTCGCCCCCGCCGCCTGCCGGTAGCTGAGGTGGCCGCCCAGGTAGCCGCCGCCCGAGACGACGGCGAGCCCGAGCATCCCGAGCACCTTCCCGCTCGTGGTGCGCCCGCGGCGGCGCTGCACCCACGACGCGGCGTAGAGGCCCGTCGCGACCACGTTGGCCGCCGAGTGCACCAGCCCGACGCGGGTCTGCTGCTCGTGCAGCTCCGACCAGTCGGTGAAGCCGGAGGCGGCGGTCGGCAGGACGCTGATCACGCCGACGCCGACGAGGGTCCGCGCCGCCCGCTGGTTCCCCGGCAGCAGGTCGAGCACCGCCGCCGACACCCAGGCGCCGGTGGGCACGAGGACGAGCAGCGGATGGACGGGGTGGCCGACCGGGACGCCGTGCAGCACGTCCCGCACCGGCTGCGGCCGGACCACCGCGTTCACGGCCCGCTTCACCCGGCCGACGAGCGGATCGAGGGCGGCGGCGTTCTCGAGGCGGGTGACGAGTCTGACGAGTCTGATCTCACGCATGCCTCATGCGACCAAGCGGGGGGCCCCGGCGGAAGGGGCTTGCGGCGGAGGAGGAGCAGTCGGACCCCGCCGGCGGGCCCCTCGCTTGCCGACCCCGAGCCGTTTCGCCTACGCTGACCCGGGGCTTTGTGAACGGTCACATCGCCCGAGCGAGGAGCATGATGGACCAGCGCAGGCCCACCCCCGCCGACGTGATCACGAGCGGCGCCACCGCCCTCGGCATCGAGCTCGGCTCCACCCGGATCAAGGCGTGCCTGGTCGACGCGGCCGACCCGTCCGTGGTCCTCGCGGTCGGCAGCCACGAGTGGGAGAACCAGTTCGTCGACCGCCGCTGGACCTACTCCCTCGACGCCGTCCACGCGGGCCTCCAGGCCGCCTACGCGGACCTCGTCGCCGACGCCTCGTCGCGCCACGGCGTGCAGCTCTCCTCCGTCGGGGCGCTCGGCGTCTCGGCGATGATGCACGGCTACCTCCCCTTCGATGCGGACGGCGGGCTGCTCGTCCCCTTCCGCACCTGGCGCAACACCAGCACCGGGCCCGCGTCGGCCGAGCTCACCGAGCTGTTCGGCGCCAACATCCCGCTGCGCTGGTCGCTCGCGCACCTGCACCAGGCGGTCCTCGACTCCGAGCCGCACGTCGAGCGGATCGACTTCCTCACCACCCTCGCCGGCTACGTGCACTGGCGCCTCACCGGCGAGAAGGTCCTCGGAGTCGGCGACGCCTCCGGCATGGTCCCGACCGACCCGGCGACCCGCGACTACGACCAGCGTGTCGTCGACCTCTACGACGAGCGCGCGGCCGGCGCCGTGAAGCCCCTGCGCGAGCTGCTGCCCGCCGTGCTCCCCGCGGGCGCCGACGCCGGCTCGCTCACCGCCGAGGGCGCGCTCCTGCTCGACCCCACCGGCGCCCTCCGGCCCGGCGCCCCCGCCTGCCCGCCCGAGGGCGACGCCGGCACCGGCATGGTGGCGACCAACTCCGTCGCCCCGCGCACCGGCAACGTCAGCGCCGGCACCAGCATCTTCGCCATGGTCGTCCTCGAGGGCCCCTTGGAGAGCGTCCACCACGAGCTCGACCTCGTCGCGACCCCCGCCGGCGACCTCGTCGCGATGGTCCACTGCAACAACGGAGCCAGCGAGCTCGCCGGCTGGGTCGGCCTGTTCTCGCGGTTCGCCGCCGCGTCCGGCGGACCCTCCGACAGCGACGCCGTCTACGGCACCCTCTTCGCCGAGGCGCTCGAGGGCGAGGCGGACGCGGGCGGACTGCTCGCCTACAACCACCTCGCGGGCGAGCCGATCGCCGGCCTGGTCGAGGGCCGCCCGCTCGTCGTGCGCACCCCCGACTCGCGCCTCACGCTCGCCAACTTCATGCGCGCGCAGCTCTACGGCGTGTTCGGCACGCTGGCTCTGGGCATGCGCGTCCTCGCGGGCGAGGGCGTCCGGATCGACGAGATGTTCGCGCACGGAGGCATGTTCCGCACCGCCGGGGTCGCCCAGCGCTTCCTCGCCGGCGCGCTCGACGCCCCCGTCTCGGTCGCCGCGACCGCCTCCGAGGGCGGCCCGTGGGGCATGGCGGTGCTCGCCGCCTACCGCCTGCAGAGCGGAGTCGCGCTCGACGCGTACCTCACCGATCAGGTCTTCGGCGACTCCGGCTTCGAGACCGTCGCCCCCGACGCGGACGACGTCGCCGGCTTCTCCGCCTACCTCGAGCGCTACCGCACCGGCCTCGCCGTCGAGCAGACCGCCGTCGAGACCCTCACCGACCCGCAGAACCAGGGAGCCACCGCATGACCACCCAGACCCCCGCCGTCGAGGAGGCGATCGCCCGCGTCCGCGAGGACGTCGCGCGGCTGCACTCCGAGCTCGTCCGCTACGGCCTCGTCATCTGGACCGGCGGCAACATCTCGGGCCGCGTGCCCGGCGCCGACCTCTTCGTGATCAAGCCCAGCGGCGTCTCCTACGACGACCTCGCGCCCGAGAACATGATCCTCTGCGACCTCGACGGGAACGTCGTCCCCGGCACCCCCGGCAGCGACCGCAGCCCCTCCAGCGACACCGCGGCGCACGCCTACGTGTACCGCGAGATGCCCGAGGTCGGCGGAGTCGTGCACACGCACTCCACCTACGCGACCGCGTGGGCGGCCCGCGCCGAGTCGATCCCCTGCGTCATCACCGCGATGGCCGACGAGTTCGGCGGGGAGATCCCCATCGGCCCGTTCGCGATCATCGGCGACGACTCCATCGGCCGCGGCATCGTCGCGACCCTCAGCGGGCACCGCTCGCGGGCGGTCCTGATGCAGAACCACGGCGTCTTCACCATCGGCAAGGACGCGAAGGACGCCGTCAAGGCGGCCGTCATGGCCGAGGACGTCGCCCGCACCGTGCACCTCGCGCGCCAGGGCGGCGAGCTCGTCCCCATCCCGCAGGAGTCGATCGACGCCCTGTTCGACCGCTACCAGAACGTCTACGGACAGAACCCCACCGGAGCCATCGCATGAGCGTGTACCAGAGCATCATCCCCGACCTCGCCACCCGCACCGTCTGGTTCCTGACCGGCAGCCAGGACCTCTACGGCGAGGACACCCTCCGCCAGGTCGCCGAGCAGTCGCAGGCCGTCGTCGCGCAGCTGAACGAGGCGGGCGCGATCCCCGTGACCGTCGAGTGGAAGCCGGTGCTGAAGAGCTCCGACGCCATCCGCCGCACCATGATCGAGGCGAACTCCGACGACTCCGTGGTGGGCGTCATCACCTGGATGCACACCTTCAGCCCCTCGAAGATGTGGATCCACGGCTTCGACGCGCTCGCCAAGCCGCTGCTGCACTTCCACACCCAGGCGAACGTCGCCCTGCCGTGGCAGGACATCGACTTCGACTTCATGAACCTCAACCAGGCCGCGCACGGCGACCGCGAGCACGGCTACATCCTCAGCCGGATGAGCGTGCCCCGGAAGACCGTCGTCGGCCACGCGAGCGACGCCCGCGTCACCGAGGCCATCGGCACCTGGTCGCGCGCGGCCGCCGGCTGGTCCGCCTCGCAGAGCATGAAGGTCGCCCGCTTCGGCGACAACATGCGCAACGTCGCCGTCACCGAGGGCGACAAGACCGAGGCCGAGATCCGCCTCGGCGTCAGCGTCAACACCTGGGGCGTGAACGAGCTCGTCGAGCGCGTCGACGCCGCCACCTCCGAGCAGATCGACGCCCTCGTCGCCGAGTACCTCGAGAGCTACGACGTGGTCCCCGAGCTGCTCCCCGGCGGCGAGCGCCACGAGTCGCTCCGCTACGGCGCCGCGGTCGAGATCGGCCTGCGCTCGTTCCTGGAGGAGGGCGGCTTCGAGGCGTTCACCGACAGCTTCGAGGACCTCGGCGGGCTCCGCCAGCTCCCCGGACTCGCCGTGCAGCGCCTCATGGCCGACGGCTACGGCTTCGGCGGCGAGGGCGACTGGAAGACGGCCGTCCTCATCCGCATCGCCGCCGTCATGGGCGCCGGCCTCCCCGGCGGCACCAGCCTGATGGAGGACTACACCTACGACATGACGCCCGGCGAGGAGCTCATCCTCGGCGCGCACATGCTCGAGGTGTCGCCGTCCCTGTCGTCGAAGCGCGCCTCGCTCGAGATCCACCCGCTGGGCATCGGCGGCCGCGAGGACCCGGTGCGCCTGGTCTTCACCGCCGATGCCGGCGACGCGGTCGTGGTCGCGCTGAGCGACGTGCGCGAGCGCTTCCGCCTGGTCGCGAACAAGGTCCAGAACGTCGAGCCGCCCCAGACGCTGCCGCACCTGCCCGTCGGCCGCGCCGTCTGGCAGCCCGCCCCGGACTTCGGCACCAGCGCCGCCGCCTGGATCACCGCCGGTGCCGCGCACCACACGGTGATGACGACGCAGATCGGCCTGGAGGCGTGGGAGGACTTCGCCCGCGTCGCCGGCGTCGAGCTCCTCGTGATCGACGAGTCGACCACCCTCCGCGGCTTCGAGTCCGACATCCGCTCGAACGCGGCGTACTACCGCCTCTCCCAGGGCCTGTAGATCCTGCGAGGCCGGACGGCCGGCTCCCTGCGGGGGGTCGGCCGTTCCGTCGTTCCCGGCGAGCCGCCGGGTCGAGGCGGAGAGCCAGCCGCCGAGACCGACCTGGATCGCGTCGGCGATCGAGGGCGGATCGCCCGCTCCGGCCCGTTCGGCGCCCGCTGCAGCGTCCCTTCCTCGGTTGCGGACGCACTCGCAGCACGACGGAGGCCGGGAGGCCCGGACGGCCCTCGCGGGCAGTCGGTCCTTCCGGCCTCCGGGATGCAGGCGGGCGGCGGGCGGTCAGTCGCGCGAGGTCGAGAACGCCGCGTCGAAGGCGTCGGCCGGCGGCGTGATCGCGTTGAGCTTCCTCACGAAGGCCAGGGCCTCGGGGGCGCCGTCGAGGCGGTCCATGCCGGCGTCCTCCCACTCGACGCTCGTCGGGCCGGTGTAGCCGATCGCGTTGAGCGCGCGGAACACCGGCTCCCACGGGACGGCGCCGTGCCCGGTCGAGACGAAGGTCCACCCGCGGCGCGGGTTCGCCCACGGCAGGTGCGAGCCGAGGACGCCGTTGCGGCCGTCGAGGTTGGTGACCGACTCCTTCACGTGAACGTGGAAGATGTGGTCGGCGAAGTCGAGCACGAACGCGACGCTGTCGAGCTGCTGCCAGACGAAGTGCGACGGGTCGAAGTTGAAGCCGAACGAGGCGCGGTGGCCGATCGCCTCGAGGGTGCGCTTGGCGGTCCAGTAGTCGTAGGCGATCTCGCTCGGGTGCACCTCGAGCGCGTAGCGGACGCCGACCTCCTCGAAGACGTCGAGGATCGGGTTCCAGCGGTCGGCGAAGTCCTGGTAGCCGGCGGCGATCCACTCGTCGGAGGCGGGCGGGAACATGGCCACGCCCTTCCAGATCGACGAGCCGGAGAAGCCGTTGACCTGTGTCACGCCGAGCGCGGCGGCGAAGCGGGCGGTGTCCTTGAGGTCCTGGGCGGCGCGCTGCCGCACGCCCTCGGGGTCGCCGTCGCCCCAGACGCGGTCGCTGAGGATGTCGCGGTGGCGCTCGTCGATCGGGTCGTCGCAGACCGCCTGGCCGGTGAGGTGGTTCGAGATCGCGAACACCTGGAGGCCGTTGCGCTCGAGGATGTCCTTCCGGCTCTGCACGTACTCCGCGTCGTCCCAGCGCGCCACGTCGATGTGGTCGCCCCAGCAGGCGATCTCGAGGCCGTCGTAGCCCCACTCCCCCGCGAGGCGCGCCACCTCCTCGAACGGGAGGTCGGCCCACTGGCCGGTGAACAGGGTGATCGGTCGCGTCATCGCGGTGTCCTCACTCGAGTCGCCGCCCGGGTTGGCCCTCCGGGTGCCCTGGCGGCTAATTTGAAGTTCCACGCAACATATCAGGAGCACCCTGACGGAAGGAACGATCATCCGATCGATCGACCGCGCATCGTCGCGCGCCGCCCTCGCCACCGCCACTCCCGCCCCGACGTGGGAGGACGGCCTGATCGTCGGCAGCGGCCGCGTCGGCGCCGTCGTGCACGGCCCCGCCGACTCCCTGACCGTCCCGCTCGCCCACGAGCGCTGGTTCCTCCCCGTCAATCCGCGCCCGGACGCGCCCGACCTCGCCGGCGTCCGCGACGAGCTGCGCGGCGCCCTGCTGGCCGGCGACCCCGACACCGCCACCGCCCTGCTCGCCCGCGCCGCCCGCGACAGCGGCTACGACGGCGGCCTGATCTGGACCGACCCGCTCGGCCTCTGCGCGACCGTCACGCTGCGCACCCCCGGCGGCGTCGCCTCCGCGGTCCGCCTGATCGATCCGCTCGGCGGCGAGGCCGCGGTGGAGTGGACCGACGAGGACGGCGGCCGCCACGCCGTGCGCCTGCTCGCCCCGCACGGCGGCGAGGGCGTCCGGCTGGCTCTGGAGTCCTCCGCGGACACCGTCGTCACCGTCGAGCTCGCGCTCGGGGCCGGCGAGGCGACCTCCTTCGACACCGGCGTGCCCGACGCCTCGGCCGTGGTCTCGTCGCACGTCGAGGGCGGCGCCTCCGCGGTGCTCACGGCCGAGGCGGGCGAGGGCCCGACCGCGATCCGCGCCGTGACGCGGGCGACGAGCGGAGCGACGTGGCGCGTGGCCGGGGGCGCCGCCGTCTCGGACGTGGAGATCTCCACGGGGGTCGCCCGCGTGCTCCGGCTGGACGTCGCGATCGGCGCGGCTCCCGACGCCTCCGCCGACCTCTCCTGGGAGGAGCTGCGCGACGCCCAGCGCGAGGGGCACGGCCGGCTGGTCGGCGCCTCCGTGCTGGATCTCGACGGCGCCTCCGACGCCGAGCTGACCGAGGACCTGTGGGACGCCGCCCGCTCCGGCGACGCGGGCGCCCGTCGCCGCGTGGTCGAGCTGGCCTGGCTGAGCGGCCGGGCCAACATCGTCGCGTCGACCGGCGAGCTGCCGCCGACGCTGCAGGGCGTCTGGCAGGGCACCTGGCGGCCGGCCTGGTCGGCCGACTACACGCTGAACGGCAACGTTCAGAACGGCGCGATGGCGGGGATGATCCCGACCGGCACGCCCGAGCTGGCGCTGTCGATCCTGGAGCTGGTGCTGCCGCACCTCGACGACTACCGCGAGAACGCGCGCCTCGTCTACGGGGCGGAGGGGATGCTCCTGCCGTCGCGGATGTCGACCCACGGCCGCGCCGACCACTTCGCGGCGAGCTACCCGCACCTCTTCTGGACGGGCTGCGGCGGCTGGGTGCTGCGCCTGGCCGCCGACGCCGTCGCGGCCACGGGAGACCGCGGCATCGTCGACGACCGGCTGTGGGAGCTGGCCGAGGGCGTGCTGCGCTTCGCCGAGACCGGGACGACCGTGGTCGACGGGGTGCGCCGGATCGTCCCCTCCTACTCCCCCGAGAACACACCGGGTGGTGCGCGCTCGCCGATAGCCGTCGATGCGACGATCGACGTCGCCGTGCTGCGGGACGCCGCGCGGGCGACGGCGCTGCTCGGCCGGGCCCGCGGCGACGACTCGCTCGACGAGCGCTGGGCGCGGGTGGTCGCGGAGCTGCCGGAGTACCGGGTCGCCGAGGACGGCACGCTGGCGGAGTGGATCGACCCGCGGTTCGCGGAGGAGATCGCGCACCGGCACGCGTCGCAGCTGTACCCGCTCTGGTACGCGGGCGACGCGGCCTTCGAGGGGCCCGGCGCCTCCGCGGTGCGGCTGCGGGCCGCCGCGGCGGCGACGGTGGCGGCGAAGATCGCGTGGCGGGCCGAGGCGCCGACCGCTCCTCCCGGGCGGATGGAGATGGCGTTCGGGCTGGTGCAGGTGGGCGTCGCGGCGGCGGCGCTGGGTGACGGGGAGGCGGCGCTGACCTGCGCGGAGTGGCTCGCGGTCGAGCACTGGTCACCGACGCTGACGACCCGGCACGACGCGGGGCGGATCTTCAACCTCGACGCCAGCGGCGGACTGCCGGGGCTCGTGGCGGCGATGCTGCTGGGATCGGATGACGAGACGCTGACGGTGCTGCCGGCACTGCCGTCCGCGTGGGCGCGGGGTGCCGTGACGGGGCTGCGCGCACGCGGCGGGGTGGTCGTGGACCGGCTGGAGTGGTCGCCGGGACGGGCGTCGCTGCGGGTGCGGCGGGTGCCGAGCGCGGAGTGGCTGGCACCGGCGGGCGGGACGCGGGTGCGTATGCTGCGCGACGCAGTGCTGCGGGTCGACGGGCGCGAGGTGTCGGGCGGGCTGGAGCTCGGTGCGGAGGCGGTGCGCGTGGACGTGGAGTGGCGCGGCTGAGGGCCCTGCGGAGGGTCCGGCTGCGGCACGCGGAACGAGCTCCGGTCCGCCGACGGAGGCGGAGCAGCGCACCGGGTGTCGTCCCCGCTGGCCGCCGGACCCGCCGTGTGGCCGCGTGGACGTGAGAACGAGACGCGCGCCGGATGCGGTGGGTCGGGTCAGCTCCGCGAGTGCCCGTAGCGGTCGTAGACGCGGTTGCGGGCCGCCCGCTCGGCGGCGGGCAGGCGCTGCGCGTCGGCGATCTCGTAGACGCCGAAGGTGTCGCGCAGGCGCGAGGCCGGGTCGACCTCGACGAAGGTGCACCAGGGCAGCCAGTGGTGGTGGCTGCGCAGGGTCTGGGTCGCGAAGTCGCCGCTCTCGTGGCCGAGGCCGGGCATCGCGTAGCCGATGCTGCCGTCGACGTCGGTCGACTGGCGGGTGTTGCGGTGCAGGAACTCGGCGAAATCGAGGTAGTGCTCGTCGCCCGTGATCAGGTGCAGTCGGTAGTAGCTGTACGAGCAGGCCGCCATGTAGACGTCGGCGCCGCCGCCGAGGGTGATGATGCTCTGTCCGCTGATCGAGTACCGGTTGAAGGGATGCGCCCAGGGCGCGCGGACCGGGAAGGACCACGCGTAGGTCCAGGTCTCCGTGTAGTCGGCGGCGCGGACGGCGCCCTCCAGCCAGCGCGGCTCCTCCGTCAGGTCGTACAGCGCGAGGAAGCCGAACAGCCCGTAGATGCCCGCCTCCTTGTCCTGGATGTCGGCGTTGTCGCAGGTGCCGCCGCGGTACTCCAGCGTGCGGTGGATGTTCGCGAACGACCACTCCCCGGCGCGCACGGCGGACGCGCGGTAGCGCCCCTCCCCCGTCACGAGGTGCAGCTGCACGAGGAAGCGGATCACGCTCGGGGTGTTCGAGCGCGAGTCCATCCGCACCGAGCCGTCCGCGTTGTAGGCGCGGTGGAAGCTGCCGTCGGCGTCCTGCACCTCGAGCAGCCAGTCGGCGGTCCGCCGGCAGAACTCGAGCCAGAGCGGGCGCTCGTCGCCGAGGTCGCGCAGGTGCAGGTAGGCGTCGAGGATCGCCTCGACGCCGTCGGCGAGCATCCGCAGGTAGTGCGGGTACGGCTCGAAGCCGCCGAGCGAGGGGTTGAAGCACATCCGCGGCGGGCCCGACTCGGGCAGCGCGGTCCGCGCCCAGAAGTCGACGATGCCGACGCCCTGCTCGAACGCCTCCGGCACGCCCTCGCGGTCGCCGTAGCGCAGCAGCTGGTAGCCGATGCCGGGCTGCTGCCCGACGAAGCCGAACTGGAAGGAGACGCTCGAGACGTCGAGGTCCGGCAGCTGACAGGCGAACGGCAGGCCCCAGGAGTCGCCGTAGCGGCGGGTGAGGCGCTGGAGGATCGCCATGCCGTGGTGGAAGTGCCGCTCGTTGTCGACCTCGAACAGGTCGTCGCGGAGCCGGGCGTAGGTGCTGCGCCAGGTGGCGCGCATCATCGTCGCGAAGTCGTCGTACCGGCCGAGGTCGACCGCGACGGCGTAGCGCTGGCGGAAGCCGACCTCGACCGGGTGGTTCACCCGCTGCAGGGCCTTCGGGGCGGCGTCGTAGTCGAGGCCGGAGTAGGGGTTGTCGATCGGGCGCTCGCCGTCGGCGCCCGGGTGGAGGTAGTCGATCGACAGGCCCGCGGGCGGCACGTCGAGCGGGGTCCGCACGCCGAAGCCGTAGTAGAGGTAGTTCAGCGTCGTGCCCTGCGGGCGGCTCAGGCCGATCGAGCCGACGGTGCACTCCGGGTCGGTGAAGTTCTCCGAGCGGACCACGTCCAGGCGCGGCAGCGTCGCGTCGGCCGCCCAGCGCGAGAGCGCCACGGTCTCGCCGGTCGCGAGGCTCTGCGCGGCGAACAGCGGCAGCGCGTAGTGCGTCTCGGTGCGCCAGAAGTACTCGCTGCCGGGGTCGCGGCCCATCGCGTCGGCGGGCCCGAAGGCGTTGTCGCGGTACCAGGCGCCGGGGGCGAAGCACTCGTAGTCGCGGAGGTCGTCGGACCCGGTCAGCCCGAGTGAGACGGCGGTGGAGAAGCCGAGGTCGCCGCCGGCCGCCAGCACCTCGACGTCGCGGTGCACGGAGAAGCCGTCGCCCGCGACGCGCCAGACGTCGGTGACGGCGAAGGCCGACCCGGAGCGGACGGTGATCGTCCCGCTCGCGGTGATCGCCCCCTCCGACAGCGAGACGGCGTCGTAGGGCGCGCCGGAGTACTCGCTGATCGCGGCGACGGTCTTGACCGTGACGCGCAGCGGCCGGTCGTTCGCGTAGAGGACGCGCTCGCCCGCGAGCACCTCGAGGCCGCCCGCCTCGACGCGGAGGGTGTAGTCGCCGGAGCGCAGTTCCACGGTGGTCCCTTCCCGGAGGGTCATCTCAGCTCTTCTCGTCGTGCGCGCGGGGGCCGGCCGATGGGGCGGCCCCCGCCGGCTCGTCCTCGAGCCGCTGCGCCCCGGGATCGAAGCGCCGCGAGCCCGGCCGGAACAGCAGCGCCACGCCGCCCTCGACCAGGCCCGCGAGCAGCAGCAGGATCGCGAACGGGATCAGCGAGATCTCGGCCCACGCGCCCATCACCGGCATCACCAGTCCGGCCGCCGTGAAGCTGACCGTGCCGAGGATCGCCGTGACACTGCCCGCCTCGCTCGACGGGCCCTGCAGCGAGAGGTACTGCACCGGGGCGAAGCCGAGCGAGCGGCCGGCCAGCGCGAACGTCAGCGCGCCGACGACGACGAGCAGCGGCTGCGTGCCGGTGAGCGCGAGCACCGCGACCACGACGGCGCCGAGCGCCGTGACGATCGCCGAGGCGGACATCGCGAACCGGGGTCCGAACCGCGGCACGATCACCCGTCCCGTCGTCTGCCCGACCGCGATCGTCACGAGCGAGGTGACCAGGAACAGCAGCCCGTACAGGTCGGGCCCGACGGCGTAGACGTTCGTGTAGAGGAAGGGAGCGGTCGCGAGATACGCGAAGCCGACCGACCAGCCCGCGGCCGAGGCGGCGGCGAGCGCCAGCACGCGCGGCCGGCGGAGCATCCCGAAGGAGTTGCGCAGCGACGGGCCGAGCCCGCCCTGGTGCCGCCGCTCGCGGGGCAGCGTCTCGGGCAGCACCAGGAGCGCGATCACGGTCGCGAGCGCTCCCCAGGCGGCGACCGCGAGGAAGGAGCCGCGCCAGTCGATCACCTTGGTCAGCTGCGCGCCGACGGAGGGCACCAGGATCGGGAAGACAGAGACGATCACGGCGAGGTTCGCGAGCATCGTGACGAGCCGCTTGCCGCTGTAGAGGTCGCGGACGATGGCGGTGACGACGACGCCCGCGGCGGTGCAGGCGGCGCCCTGGACGAAGCGGGCCGAGAGCAGCACGGCGGTGTCGGAGGTCATCGCCGCGACGAGGCTCGCCGCGATGTGCAGCGCCGCCGAGACGCCGAGCGGCCACTTGCGGCCGACCGCGTCGCTGAGCGGTCCTGAGACGAGCTGGCCGGCCGCGAAGCCGAAGGTGGCGCCGGTGACGACCAGCTGGGCGGTCGCCACCGAGACGCCGAGATCGTCCTGCAGCGTCGGCAGGAACGGCAGCACCAGGTCGATGGTGAGCGGCCCGAAGCCGACGAGCATCGCGAAGATCGGCAGCAGGAGGCGGCCGCGGGGCATCGCTTGGACGGCGGGGGAGGCGGTGGAGGCGGTCATGAGCGCGGAGCGCAGGTCACGGAGGGGATCCTGTCCATCAGCTCCCGGCCGAGACCGGGAAGTAGAGCGAGAAGGGTTCGTCGACGACCTCGTGCAGAGGCCGGAAGCGGACGGCGGCGGGCTGGCCGACGGCGCGGTAGCCGCGCAGCCACTGGGTCCACTGCCGCTCGTTGTCGGGGGCGAGCAGGGCGGGGGCGTCCTCGAGGCGCCCCCGCAGCGCGATCTCGCGGTCGACGAGGCCGGCCAGCACGATCGGGCCCTCGACGAAGGCGACCGTGCCCGGCTCGTCCGGGATCGGCACGGCGCGGATCTCGGTGCCGAAGGCGAGGTCGACGCTCGTGCGGCCGCCGGGGTGCTCGATCAGGAGCGCGCCGTCGCCCGCCCGGACGCGCTCGGCGTCGCCCGCGACCCCCGGCTCGCCGACGGTCCACTCCGGCACCCGCAGCCGCACGTGCAGCGCGACCCCCTCCTCCGAGACGATCTCGACCCGGATCCGCGAGGCGGTGGGGCGGTGCACGTCGCCCGCGGCACCCGCGTTGGCGTCCGGGCCGACGTAGCCGGCGGTGTCGAGCACCTCGACCCGCACCGCCGCGTCGCCGGCGGCGGACGGCAGGCGCAGGCTCGCGTCGACGTGCTGCGCGATCGTCAGCTCGGCGTCACCGCCGCGGTAGAAGACGAGCCCGGAGTGGCGCGTGTGCGCCTGCACCAGCGTGCCGTGGCAGCACCAGAAGTCCTCGGTCGGGCTGCCCCAGTCCTTGCGGGCGCCGCCCTCGAGCGGCAGGAAGTAGGCGACCATCCCGGTCCGCGGGTTCTGCTGGGCGAGGAGGCCGTTCCAGAGGTTCCGCTCGATGTAGTCGGCGTAGGAGAGGTCGCCTGTCCAGCGCAGCAGCACGTCGGCCAGCCGGATCATGTTGTAGACGACGCAGTGCTCCTGCGTCTTCTCGCCGCGGCGAGCGGCGAACGCGAAGGGCGGCGTCCAGATCTCGCCGGAGGTCTGACCGCCCGTGCAGAAGGTGCCGCGGAGGGTGACCGCCTGCTCCCAGTAGGCCTCGACGATCCTCCGCCAGCGCTCGTCGCCGGTGACCTCGTAGGCGCGGGCGGCGCCGAGCACCTCGGGGATCGTGGTGTTGGCGTGCATGTTGGTCAGCACGTCGCGGCCCTCGAGCAGGCCCTCGAAGAGGGAGCGGCGGTCGTAGCGGCCGAGCAGCTCGGTGTAGACGGGGTCGCCGGTGATCGCGAGGAGGTCGGCCCAGACCTCGAGCATGCCGCCGGTCTCGACCTCGAGGATCTCCTGGAACGCGGCGTCGTCGAATCCGCGGACCCACTCCAGCAGCGGGACCGTGGCGGCCCGCGCCATCCGCAGCGCCCGCTCGTCGCCGAGGTCGAGGTGCAGGTCGACGAGGCCCATCAGCAGCTTGTGCATCGCGTACTGCGGCGCCCAGACGGGGCGGCCGGTCGCGAGGCGGTCGAGGTAGCCGCGCGGGATCGCCCAGATCCAGCCGCCGCCGTTCTCCTCCTGGCAGCGCTCGAGTCCGTCGAGCACGGAGTCGATCCGGACGCGCAGCAGCGGGTCGCCGGTGACCGCGACCTCGCGGGCCGCGGCGGAGAGCCAGTGGCCGAGGAAGTGCCCGCGCAGCTGCGAGCCCGGCGTCTCCCAGCCCCAGTGCCGGTCGAGGCCGCGCGCCTCGCGCGAGTCCTGCGAGGGGTGCAGGTGCCAGCCCTGGTCGCCGATCCCGGCCTCGATCAGGAAGTTCTGCAGCAGCCCCTCGTCGGTGAGCGAGAGGAGGTAGTCGCGGTTGAGCCGCCGCCGCGCGTCGAGCACCCCGCGCTCCAGGCGGGTCTCGTGCGGGGCCGGGTGGGTCAGCGCCATGGGTGCTCCTCGTCGAGGCGGTGGGTGGTGGGGGTGAGCGGTGCGAGCGGTGGTCGATCGGCGCGGGTCGATCCGCGCGGTGGTCCATCCGACCGAGGGTCGAGATCGATCTCTCGCTGTACTCAGACCAGGATCGACGATAGGAATGGGGACATGCAATCCCCGAGAGTGATCCATCTCGTCGCCGATGACGTGTCCGCCCTCCTCACTCAGTCGGGAGGCGACCTGCCCGTGCTGCTGCACTGGGGTCCGCGACTCGACGCGAGCGACGACGATCTCGCAGCTTTCGCAAGAACTCCCGTGCGGACGGGGATCGAGGGCTCCTCCGACGTCCCCTACGAGCCCGGGATCCTGCCCGAGCACACCTTCGGCTGGGCCGGCCTGCCGGGTCTCCGGGTGCACCGGGAGGGCGCCGGCTGGTCGCCGAGGCTGACCGTGGATACCGTCTCGGTGGACGGGGAGGCCCTCGCGGAGGGCGCGGTCGCGCAGGCCGGCAGCGCCGCCGTGACCGTCGAGGCGCACGACGCGCAGGCCCGGATCGGGGTCGTCCTAGAGATCGTTCTCTCTCCTGCCGGACTGCTCAGGACCCGCGTCTCGGTCCGCAACGACGGCGCCGGGCACCTCGAGGTGATCGGCGTCGACCCCGCCCTCCGGATCTCGACCGAGGCCCGCGAGATCCTGGACTTCTCCGGCCGCTGGGGCACCGAGAAGATCCCCCAGCGCCACCCCGTCGTCACCGGCACCCACTCCCGCTCCTCGCGGCGCGGCCGCACCGGCCTGGACGCGACGACGGTCGTCGCGGTCGGCACCCCCGGCTTCGACTCCGCCGACGGCCGGGTCTGGCTCTGCCACGTCGGCATCGGCGGCAACCACGAGCACGCGGTGGAGCGCGGCGACGGCTGGCTCGCCTTCCGCGGCGGCGAGCTGCTCCTGCCCGGCGAGGTGCGCCTCGCGAGCGGCGAGAGCTACTCCTCCCCCTGGATCTCCGGCAGCTTCGGCCACGGCCTCGACGCCGCGGCCGCCCGCTTCCACGCCCACCTCCGCGGGGTCTCCCGCTCCTCGCGCCGGCCGCGCCCGGTGACGCTCAACGTCTGGGAGGCGGTCTACTTCGACCAGGACCTCGCCGTCCTCGCCGAGCTGGCCGACCGCGCCGCCGCCCTCGGGGTCGAGCGCTACGTGCTCGACGACGGCTGGTTCCTCGGCCGCAGCGACGACCGCGCCGGCCTCGGCGACTGGACGCCCGACCCCGTCGCCTGGCCCGACGGCCTCCTCCCCCTCGCCGAGCACGTCCGCGGCCTGGGCATGGAGTTCGGCCTCTGGGTCGAGCCCGAGATGATCAACGAGGACTCCGACCTCGCCCGCGCGCACCCCGACTGGATCCTGCGGGCCCGCGAGGAGCTGCCGCCGCGGTTCCGCTTCCAGCAGGTGCTCGACCTGACGAACCCCGACGCGTTCGCGCACATCCTCGGCGTGCTCGACGGCCTGGTCGTCGACCTCGGCGTCGCGTACCTCAAGTGGGACCACAACCGCGACCTGATCGACGCGGGCCACCCCGCCACCGGGACGGCCGCGGTGCACGAGCAGACGCTCGCGCTGTACCGGCTGATCGACGAGCTGCGCGCCCGGCACCCGGAGCTCGAGATCGAGAGCTGCGCCTCCGGCGGCGGCCGGGTCGACCTGGGGATCCTCGAGCGCACCGACCGCGTGCACACCTCCGACAACCAGGACCCGCTGGACCGCTCGCGGATGCTGCGCTGGACCGGGCTGCTCGTGCCGCCGGAGATGCTCGGCTCGCACGTCGCCTCGCCGGTCAACTCCGTCACCGGTCGCACCAGCGACCTGCACACCCGCTGCGCGATCGCCCTCCTCGGCCACTTCGGGATCGAGTGGGACCTCCGCGAGCTGGACGCGGAGGAGGAGCCCGTGCTGGCGGGCTGGATCGCGGCGTACCGCGAGCACCGCGGCCTGATCGCGACCGGCCGGGTCGTCGGAGGCGACGACTCCGACCCAGACGCGCCGTCGCTGCGGGGCGTCGTCGCGCCGGACGGCTCGGAGGCGCTGTACACGCTGGTCACGCCCGCGCTGACCGCGGACTCGCGCCGCCGCGTCCGACTCCCGGGCCTGGATCCGCGGGCACGCTACCGGATCGAGACCGCGCGCCCCGGCTCGCTCGGCCCGCCCTGGCAGAGCCCGCACTGGCTGGAGTCGACGGTGCCGCTGGACTCCGACGCCCCGGCCCCCGCCTACCCGGGGAGCCTGCTGGGCGAGGCGGGCCTGGACCTGCCGACCTTCCACGCCGACCGCGCGATCGTCCTGCGGCTCGTCCGCGAGACCGCGTGAGCACCGCCGCCGCCGACCCGTCCGCCACCACCCTGGAGCACCCCGTGAACAGCACCGTCACCGTCGACCTCGACCGCCCCGGCGCCACCATCAGCCGCCACCTCTACGGTCATTTCGCCGAGCACCTCGGCCGGTGCATCTACGACGGCTTCTGGGTCGGCGAGGACTCGCCCGTCCCGAACGAGGGCGGGATCCGCCTGGACGTCGTCGAGGCCCTCCGCGCCCTCGACATCCCCAACCTCCGCTGGCCCGGCGGCTGCTTCGCCGACCGCTACCACTGGACCAACGGCATCGGCCTGCGCGAGGAGCGCCCCGGCCTGATCAACACGCAGTGGGGCGGAGTCGCGGAGGACAACTCCTTCGGCACCCACGAGTTCATGGCGCTCTGCGAGCTGCTCGACGCCGACGCCTACATCTCGGGCAACATCGGCTCCGGCACCGTGCAGGAGATGGCGGACTGGGCCGAGTACCTCACCGGCGCGGGGAAGTCGCCGATGGCCGACCTGCGCCGCTCCCACGGCCGGGAGGAGCCGTGGACCGTCCGCTTCTGGGGGCTCGGCAACGAGACCTGGGGCTGCGGCGGCAACATGCGCGCCGGCGCGTACGCCGACCTGGCGCGGCAGTTCGGGACCTTCGTGCAGAGCGGCAACGACACTCCGCTCTACCGCGTGGCCGCCGGAGCCGACGGCGCCGACACCCACTGGACGCAGACGCTGATGGAGGTGATCCCCGAGATCGAGGGACACCCCTTCTCCTCCGTGCCGTGGGAGTCGGTCTCGGTGCACTACTACACGATCGGCGGCAGCTGGCACGCGAAGGGCAGCGCGACCGACTTCGACGCCGACACCTACTGGAGCACGATCGTGGCCGCGCAGGGGATCGAGGAGCTGCTCCGCTCGCACGCCGCGGTGATGGACGTCCACGACCCCGAGAAGAAGTACGGGATGGTGCTCGACGAGTGGGGCACCTGGTGGGACGTGGAGCCGGGGACCCACCCGGGCTTCCTCTTCCAGCAGAACACGATCCGCGACGCGATGGTCGCGGCCTGGCACTTCGACGTCTTCCACGGCTTCGCCGACCGCCTGACGATGGCGAACATCGCGCAGACGGTGAACGTGCTGCAGGCGATGCTGCTGACCGACCCGGACGGCGGCGAGATGGTCCGCACGCCGACCTACCACGTGTTCGAGATGAACAAGGGGCACCACGACGCGACGGTGCTGCCGACCACGGTCGCCGGCCCGACGCACACGGTCGACGGCCGCGAGATCCCCGTCGCCTCCGCCTCCGCCTCCACGAAGGACGGCCGCGTCCTGGTCTCGCTGACGAACGTCGACCTGGAGGAGCCGCTCGAGGTCTCCCTCGACTTCCGCGGCGGGACCGTGACCGGCGCGACCGGCCGCCTCCTCACCGCCGACCGCCCCGACGCGCACAACCGGCCCGGCGCCGCCGACGAGGTGACCCCCGTCGCCCTCGAGGGCATCGAGACCACGGCGACAGGACTGCGCGTCACGCTGCCCCCGCACTCCTTCGCGACCGTGACGCTGGAGCTGTCGTGATCGCCGCGCGCACGGAGGCCGCCCGCCGCCCGCCGATGGGCTGGAACAGCTGGGACTGCTTCGGCGCCTCGGTGACGGAGGAGGAGGTGCTCGCGAACGCCGAGCACCTCGCCGAGCACCTCCTGCCGCACGGCTGGGACACGGTCGTCGTCGACATCCAGTGGTACGAGCCCGATCCCGGCACGAGCGACTACCAGGAGGTGTCGGAGCCGGTGCTCGACGACTGGGGCCGCCCGCAGCCCGCCGTCGGACGCTTCCCCTCCGCGGCGACGGGCGGGTTCACGGCGCTGGCCGCGCGCGTGCACGCCCTCGGCCTCCGCTTCGGCGTGCACCTGATGCGCGGCGTCCCCCGGCGGGCCGTCGAGCTCGGCCTGCCGGTGCTCGGGGCGGAGGCGACCTGCGCCGACATCGCCGACCGCGGGAACGTCTGCCCGTGGAACCCCGACAACTACGGCGTCGACATGAGCGCGACCGGCGCGCAGCAGTACTACGACTCCGTGATGGCGCAGCTGGCCTCGTGGGGCGTCGACTTCGTGAAGCTCGACGACGTGCTCTACCCGCCGATCCAGGCGGAGGAGATCGCCGCCCTCTCCCGCGCGATCGACGCGACCGGCCGCCCGATGGTGCTGAGCCTCTCGCCCGGCAAGCAGCTCTCGCTCGAGAACCTCGAGCTGCTGCGCTCGACCGCGCAGATGTGGCGGATCTCGGACGACTTCTGGGACGACTGGGCGCACCTGCACGAGCAGTTCCAGCGGGCCGCGCGCTGGGCGCCGCACCAGCGCCCCGGCGCGTGGGCCGACGCCGACATGCTGCCGCTGGGGCGGATCGGCGTGCGCGCGCACGTGGGCGAGGACCGGCTCTCGCGGTTCACGCCCGCGGAGCAGCGGACGCTCGTGACGCTGTGGTGCCTGCTCCGCTCGCCGCTGATGATGGGCGGGCACCTCCCGGACACGCCCGCCGACACTCTCGCGCTGCTGACGAACGGCGACGTCCTCGCGCTCCTCGGCAGCGACGGCAGCCGCGAGATCGTCCGCGACGGCGACCTGGTGGTGTGGTCGGCGTGGCGCGGCGACGAGCAGTGGCGCGGAGTGTTCTGGCTGGGCTCGTCGGCGCGGTCCTACTCGGCGCACCTGGCCGACCTGGGCTGCTCCGGCGCAGCCTCGGCCGTCGATGTGTGGAGCGGCGCCGAGCTGCCGATCGTCGGCGGCGCCGTCGAGCTCGAGCTCGAGCCGCACGGCTGCCGCCTGCTGCGCCTGGCCTGACGCGCGGGCACCGGCCGGGGCGGGCGGGCCCGCCCCGCCCCGCCTCGCCCCTCGCCTCGGCTCGGCGAGAAGCCAGGACTTGTCGCACTCGACGCCCACTGCGACAACTCCTGCGCACTCGCGACCGGCCTCGGGACGCCGGACGCCCGTCGCTCCTGTGCCGAGCACCCCGAGACTCCAGGAGTTCTCGCACTCGAGACCGACTGCGACAACTCCTGCGCACTCGCGGAACCGCGATCGGAGGAGTCCGGCGAGAAGCCAGGACTTGTCGCACTCGACGCCCACTGCGACAACTCCTGCACACTCGCGAGCGGAGGCGGCGGCGGACGCGAAGAGACGCAGGAGGCCGCCGCACTCGAGCTCGAGTGCGACGGCCTCCGGACCGTCAGGAGCAGGCGCCCGCGGGTCAGGACTCCGTGTCGACGAGCGAGTCGAGGTGCGCGAGGTCCTCGGACGAGATCTCGAAGTCGACGTCGGCGTTCTCGACGATGCGCGAGGGCGTCGTCGACTTCGGCAGCGGCAGCACGTCCTTCTCGAGCAGGTAGCGGATGCAGAGCTGCGCCACCGACTTGTCGTACTTCGCGGCGATCTCGCCGATGTCGGAGTTGTCGAGCAGGCCGCCCGTCGCGAGCGGCGAGTAGCCCTCCACGAGGATGCCGTGCTCCTTGCAGTACGCGGTCGTCTCGTCCTGGGTGTTGCCGACGAACCAGCGGATCTGGTTGGCGTGCGGCACCACGTCGGTCGCCGCGATCAGCGACTCCAGATCGGCGACCTGGAAGTTCGAGACGCCGATGGCGCGCGAGCGACCGGCCTCGAGGATCTCCTCCATCGCCTTCCACGCCGCGATGTTGCCCTCGCGGTGGTCGGAGCCCATGTCCTGCCAGGGCCACGGGGCGTGGATGAGGTACAGGTCGACGTGGTCGAGCTCGAGCGCCGCCATGGTGGTCTCGAAGCTCGCCTTCGCGCCCTCGTAGTCCTTCACCTCGGCCGGGAGCTTGGTGGTGATGAACACCTCGTCGCGCGGGACGCCGCTGTCGCGCAGGGCCCGGGCGACGCTCGCCTCGTTGCCGTAGGCGCGGGCGGTGTCGATGTGGCGGTAGCCGGCCTCGAGCGCGGCGGTCGTCGCGTCGTAGGCCTCGGGGCCGTCGGGGATCTGCCAGGTGCCGAACCCGATCTTCGGGATGGCGACTCCGTTGGACAGCGTGAACGTGTCGGTCAGGGCGGGCATGACTCTCCTCTGCATCGGTCTTCTCCGCGGGCCGCCACCGGCGGCGCCGCTCCTTCCACGCTAGGCCGGGCCTCCGGCTCGCGCGGGCCCCTTGCGCTGTGCGCCTCCGGTGCTACGCGGCCGTCGCGCTCCCGGCCGCCGACCCCGCAGAAGTCGCAGGTCTCGCGCTCGAGCACCGCGACTTCTGCGGACTCGCGAGCCGGCACCACCGGCCCGCCCCCGCGAGCGGCCGGCGCCTCCCCCTGAGGCGCCGACCGCTCAGCCTCGCGCCACCGACCAGGGGGTCCGCAGCGCCCGCTCGGCGAGCAGCCGCCGCTCCCCCGTGATCGATACCTCCGCCGTCACTGCCGCGTCCGCCGCCGAGGCGCCGGCCGTCAGCCGCAGCGGCCCCGGGTCCACGGCGAGCCGGCCGTCCTCCCCCGTCACCGCGAGCCGGGCCGCGTCGACGTGGAAGTGCACCGTCAGCGTCTCGCCCGCCGCGATCGGCACGCGCGCGAAGCCGATCAGCTGCGCGACCGGCCGCACCACCGCAGACGTCGGATAGCCCGCGTAGAGCTGCACCACCTCGACCGTGTCGGCGCCGTCGTTCCGGAGCGATACCGCCACGTCGAGCGATCCGCCGACCGGCAGCTCCGCCGCCGTCGCCAGCTCCGTGTACGTCACCGCGCCGCGGGTCAGCCCGTAGCCGAACGGGTAGAGCGGAGTCGCGTCCAGCGCCGTGATCCCGGGGTTCGAGAGCCCGAGCGACGGCTGCAGGTACGTGGTCGACGCGGACGGGAGCCGCGGGATCTGCACGGGCAGGCGCCCGGTCGGAGCCACGCGGCCCGAGAGCACCCCGGCGACCGCGGCCGCCCCGTCCGCTCCCGGGAAGAACGCCTGCACGAGTCCGCGCGCCGCTCCGAACGCCCCGAGCGCGTAGGGCCGGCCCGAGAGGACGACCACCACGGTGGGCACGCCGGTCTCGAGCACGGCCGTCACCAGCGGCTCCTGCGCTCCGGGGAGGCGGAGGTCGGCCGCGTCGCAGCCCTCGCCCGAGGTGCCGTCGCCGAAGAGCCCGGCGATGTCGCCGACCACGACGACCGCCGCATCGGAGCCGCGGACGAGGTCCACCGCCTCCTGCACGCCGGCGGTCGACGCGGAGGTGATCGAGCCACCCTCCGCGAAGCGCACGCGCGACGCTCCGAACTCCTCCTGCAGCGCCGTCAGCACGGTCGGGATCGACAGGCCGAGGTCGTGCCCGGGGTGCTTGGAGAGCACGTGGTTGGGGAACGCGTAGCAGCCGACCAGGCTGCGGAACTGGTCCGCGGCCGGTCCCACGACGGCGAGCGAGCCGGAGGACAGCAGCTCCGCGACGTCCTCGTCGCGCAGCAGCACGACCGACTCCTCCGCGATCCGCGACGAGATCGCGCGGTTGCGGGCACTGTCGAGGTCGACCTCCTCGGCCCCCTCGGGCACCAGCGAGCCGCCGTCGAGCAGGCCCGCCTCGAACTTGTGGCGCAGGTGCCTGGCCACGGAGCGGTCGAGGTCGGCCTCGTCGACGACGCCCTCGCGGATCAGGCGCGGCAGCTCGCCGTACGCCGCCGTCTGCGGCAGCTCGACGTCGACCCCGGCGTGCAGCGCCAGGCGCCCCGCGTCGGCCGCGTCGACCGCCACGTGGTGCATGGCCTGGAGGAACGGCACCGCCCAGTAGTCGGCGACGACCGTGCCCTCGAAGCCCCAGCGGTCGCGGAGCAGCGTCGTCAGCAGGTGCCGGCTGGCGCTGCTGGGTACGCCGTCGATGTCGGTGTACGAGGTCATCACGCTGCGGGCTCCGCCGTGCCGCAGGGCGGCCTCGAACGGAGGCAGCACCGTGTCGGCGAGCTCGCGCGGTCCCATGCTCACGGGTCCGTGGTTGCGGGCGCCGCGGGAGGCGGCGTACCCGGCGAAGTGCTTCAGCGTCGCGACGACACCGGTCCCCTCCAGCCCCGCCACGTAGGCGGCGCCGAGCTGCGAGACCAGGTACGGGTCCTCGCCGAGGGTCTCCTCGACGCGGCCCCAGCGGTAGTCCTTCACGACGTCGACGACCGGGGCGAGGCCCTGGTGGATGCCGAGGGCGCGCATGTCCGAGCCGATCGCCTCCGCCATCTCGCCCACGAGCTCCTCGTGGAAGGTGGCCGCCCAGGCGAGCGGAGTGGGGAACGCGGTCGCGCCGTACGCGGCCAGGCCGGTGAGGCACTCCTCGTGCGCGATGGCCGGGATGCCGAGGCGGCTGCCGGCGACCACGCGCTCCTGCAGCTCGCGGAGCCGACGGACGCCCTCCGGGACGGTGACCGGCTCGGTGCCGAACACGCGGGTCAGCTGGCCGAGGCCGCCGGTGAAGAGGTCGTCGCCCGCGGCGGGCCCGTCGTCGAGCTTCGGAGCGAAGTCGTCGGCGGAGTCGGTGAGCCAGACGGAGCCGAGCTGCGCCGCCTTCTCCTCGAGGGTGAGTTCCTGGGTCAGGAGGCGGGCGCGCTCGGCCGGAGGCAGAGCGCGGTCCCGCCAGTCCCGCCCGGGAGGACGCGCGGCGTCCGTCCCGGGCAGTGCTGGGGAAGCGTCGTGCATCAGCCCTTGAACGCCCCGTCCATGATCCCGGACACCATCCGGCGGCCGACGAAGAAGAACGCGATCAGCAGCGGGAGGGTGGCCATGAACGATCCGCCCATCGCCAGGGCGACGTCGATCGAGCGGTTGGCCTGCAGCTGCTTCAGCGCGATCTGCACCGTGAACAGCTCCGGCGACTTGAGGACGATGAACGGCCACATGAAGTCGTTCCAGACCGCGGTGAACGTGATCAGTCCGAGGACGAACGCCGCGGGGCGGACCACCGGGAAGGCGATGCGCCAGAACAGCTGCCACGAGTTGGCGCCGTCGATGCGGGCCGCCTGGATCAGCTCGTCGCTGACCGTCGTGGACATGTGCTGCCGCATCCAGAAGATGCCGAAGGCGCTGGCCAGGCCCGGCACGATGATCGCCTGGAGGGTGTCGACCCAGTCGAGCGCCGAGACGATCAGGTACTGCGGGATGATGCTCAGCTGCGCCGGCACCGTCATGGTCAGCAGCACGATGAGGAACAGCACGTTGCGGCCCGGGAACTGCAGCTTCGCGAAGGCGAAGCCGGCCATCGCGCAGAGGATCGCCGAGATGACGGCGATGCTCAGCGACACGATGAGGCTGTTCAGCATCGAGGCGATGAACGGGACGGTGTCGAACACCTTCTCGGCGATCGCCATGAAGTTCGTGCCCGGGTACAGGCGCGGCGGGATCGACGTGACGGCGGTCGCTCCGACCGACGCGACGACGAACATGTAGTAGAGCGGGAAGATCGAGACGAGCACCGCGATCACGAGGAAGACGTAGGTCGGCCAGCCGACTCCGCCGCCCTTCCCGCGCCGCTTCGGCAGCTGTGCCTTCTGGACCGTGGGGGCCAGCGTCTGCGGGACGGCCTGGTCGATCACATCCGACATCAGACGGCCTCCTTCCGGGTGCGGGTGGAGAGGTAGAAGTTGAGGAGGGAGACGAGGACCACGATCACGAACAGCACGACGCCGATGGCGGATCCGTAGCCGAACTTGAACTGGCCGAAGCCCTGCTCGTAGAGGAAGAGCGCCAGCGTCTGGCACTGCCGGCCGGCGCCGCAGGTGAGGCCCGATTCGGGAGCCACCAGGAGCGCCTCCGTGAAGATCTGCAGACCGCCGATGGTCGACATGATCACGGTGAAGACGATGATCGGGCGCAGCGCCGGGATCGTCAGGTGGCGGAACTGCTGCCAGCTGGACGCGCCGTCGACGGAGGCCGCCTCGAACATCTCGCGGGGCAGCGACTGCAGGCCCGCCAGGTAGAGGAGCGTGTTGTAGCCGAACCAGCGCCAGAAGACCATCGTCGAGATGACGATCCAGGAGCCGTAGTTCGTGGCGAGGAAGTTGATCGACGGCAGTCCGAAGATGCCGAGGAACCAGTTGATCAGGCCGAAGTTCTTGTCGAAGATCTGCGCGAACACGATCGCGGTCGCCGCGACGGAGGTGATGTACGGCACCAGCAGCGCCATGCGGAAGAAGTTCGCCCAGCGGAGGCGGGCGTGGTTCAGCAGGTGCGCGAGGAAGAGGGCGAACAGCAGCTGGGGCACCGTCGAGATGATGAAGATGCCGAAGGTGTTGACCAGCGCGTTCCAGAACCGGGAGTCGGCGAAGAGCTGCTGGAAGTTCGCGATGCCGACGAAGGTCTGCTCGCCGATCGGGTTCCAGTCGAAGAGCGAGACGTAGAACGTGAACAGGAGCGGGAAGAGCCCGAAGACGATGAAGATGATGAAGAAGGGCGCGACGTACGCGTAGGGGGCGATCCGCTCCGAGAGGGAGTTGCGGATCCGCGCGGCCTTCTGGACCGGCGCGCTGGGCTGCTTGCGCTGCTTGCGGGGTGGTGCTGCTGTCACCGTTGACACGGGAGTACCTCCGTCGAGAAAGGGGGGAGGGGCCCGGCGCGCGAGGCGCCGGGCCGCTCGGGTGGGTGGGGCGATCAGCCGCCGATGGCCTGCTTGGCCGTGTCGAGTGCGGTCGACCACGCCTTGTCGGAGGTGACGTTGCCGGCCTCCAGCTCGACGAGGGTGTTGAGGAGCGCCCCGTTGATGGGGGTGGTGTCCGGTCCGTTGTAGAAGGACGGGAACTGCTCGACGGAGGTGGCCATGACCTCGCCGATCTTCGAGTCGCCGAAGAACGGGTCGGTGTACGACTGGACCTCTTCGCTGGCGACCGCCTCGGTGGCGGCGGGCAGCGTGCCCGAGGCCTTGAAGTGGTCGGTCTGGCCCTCGGCCGACATCATCGTCTTGATGTACTGCCAGGCGGCCTCGGGGTGCTCGGCGCGGGCGGGGATGGCGATGACGCTGCCGCCCCAGTTGCCGCCGATGCCGGGGACGCTGGTGACGCGCCAGTTGCCGGCGGTGTCGGGGGCGTCGGTCTTGATGCCGGCGAGGATCCACGAGGGGGCGATCGTCACGGCGAAGGCGCCGTTCGCGCGGCCCGGGGCCCAGCCCGAGGACCAGGCGGCGATGCCGGCGCTGATGCCGGCGTCCTTGGTGTCCACGGCGACCTGGAACGCGTCCTTCACCTGCGGGTTGGTGTCGTAGACCAGCTCGCCGTCGGGCGAGTAGTACTTCTCCGAGACCTGGTTGACGGTCGAGAAGAAGACGCTGGTCTCGATGTTGTCGACGAACGGCTTGCCGGTCGCCTCGGTGTACTTCTTGCCGGTCTCGATGAAGGACGGCCAGTCCTTCCAGAGCTCGGCGACCTGGTCGGGCTCGGTCGGCAGGCCGGCCTGCTCGAAGAGGTCGGCGCGGTAGGCGAAGCCCAGTCCGCCGACGTCGGTCGGGACGCCCACGACGGAGCCGTCATCGGCGGTCGCGGCGGAGGCGGCCCACGGGAGGTAGGTGGAGGCGACGTCGTCGCCGCCGAGGGTGCGCAGGTCGAGGAAGTTCGAGCTGTTGGCGACGAACTGGGGCAGGTCGTCGTTCTGGATCATGACCAGGTCGGGCACCTTGCCGCCGGCGAGGGCCGCGGTGAGGGCGGTGGCGGTCTCGGTCGTGCTGCCGACCTCGGAGAGCTTGATCTTCGCGTCGGGCATCTTCGCGAGGTACTCGTCGACGCTGTCCTTGGCGTTGATGCCGGTGAAGGACCAGAAGGTGGCTTCGGCGTTCGGGTCGTCCGAGGCGCCTCCTCCCCCTCCGGACGAGCACCCGGTCAGGGTGAGCGCGACTACTGCTGCTGCGGCGGCTACGGCCGTCAGGCTTCTTTTCACGACAATTCCTCTTCGTTGGGGATTCGCAGGGTTTCGGTGAGGGCAGGCCTCAGAGAACGATCTCTTGGCGGCCAACCTAACCCGCCCGCGAGCACGATGCAAGCGAGAACCGGTCTCCGCGAGATAACGATCTCCGCCTAGTATCAAAGGGAAGTTTCGCAAATCGAGCAGTTCCGGACGGCCGCCCGCCGCCCCGTGCGAGTCTTCACTCCGACGTTCTCCCCACCGTGCTCCGCGGGGAGGCGCGGAAGCCGGAACCTCCCCTCGCAGAAGGAAGCAGCATGACTCGACCCACGCTGGTGGACGTCGCCCAGGCCGCGGGCGTCTCGCGCGCCACCGCCGCCCGGGTGCTCGCAGGCGGCACCAATGTCGACGTCCGGATGACCGCCGCGGTCGAGCGCGCCGCGAAGTCCCTCGGCTACGAGGCGAACAGCGCAGCCCGGATGCTCCGCGGCGGGCGGGCCGGGGCCATCGCACTGATCGTCGCCTTCAACGAGCTCGACAGCCTCACCGGGACGTTCTTCACCTCGGTGCTGAAGGGCGCCGCGAAGGGCCTCTACGCCGGCGAGGTGCAGCCCGTGCTGCTGCCCGCCGACCACGACGACAGCGACCGCATCCCCCGCTTCCTCCGCTCGCGGGCCGTCGACGGCGCGATCGTGATCCTCCAGCACGAGATCACCCACCTCGCCCAGGCGCTGGCCGACTCCCCCGTGCCGATCGCCTGGGTCGGCCGCCCGCGGGTCGCCCTGCCCGAGGACGCGATCGTCATCGACTCCGACAACTACGGAGGCGGCCGCCTCGCCGCCCGCGCGCTCGCCGACTCCGGCCGCCGGCACCTGGGCATCATCGCCGGCCCGCACGACATGGAGCCCGCCCGCGACCGTATCCGCGGCTGGCGCGACGAGCTGACCGAGCTCGGCCTCGACTCCAGCCCGATCGTGCACGGCGCCTTCACCCTCGAGAGCGGTTCCGCCGCGATGGCCCGCCTCCTGCAGCGCCACCCCGACCTCGACGGCGTCTTCGCCTCCTCCGACCTGATGGCCAACGGCGCGATCCGTGTCCTGCAGGCGTCCGGCCGCCGCGTCCCCGCCGACGTCTCCGTGATCGGCTTCGACGACGTCGTCATCGCGACCACCTCGGATCCGACCCTCACGACCATCCGCCAGCCCCTGGAGGACATGGGCCGCGTCGCCGCCGAGACCGTCGTCGCCGTCGTGCAGGGCCGCCCCGTCGACCGGCAGCCGATCCTCGCGACGACCCTCGTGCAGCGCGAGTCCGCATGACCCCGCCTCCCCCGCACCGCCTGATCGTCAGCACCGACGCCGCGAACGAGGCCGACGACCAGTTCGCGATCGTCCAGGCGCTGCTGACCGACACCCTCGACGTCCGCGGTCTGGTGGCGGCGCACTTCGGCCGGCCGGGGAGCATGCCGGAGTCGCGCGCCGAGATCGACCGCATCGTGGAGTTGGCGGGAGCGACGGTGACCGTCGTCGACGGCGCCGAGTCGGCCCTGCCCGCCGAGGCGTCGGACGGCGCCCGCCTGATCGTCGCGGAGGCGCTGCGCGACGCCGGCCGACTGTGGATCGCCGTGCTCGGGCCGCTGACCGACGTCGCCGCCGCCCTGCTGCTCGAGCCGTCGATCGCCTCCCGCGACGTCGTGGTCGTCTGGGTCGGCGGCCCGCCCTACGATGAGATCCCCGCCTACAGCCCCGAGTTCAACCTGATCAACGACGTCGACGCCGCGAACCGCGTCCTCGAGTCGGGCATCGCCCTGTGGCAGATCCCGATGCCCGTGTACTCCGGAGTCGGAGTCGGGCACGCCGAGCTGCGGACCCGGCTGCGCGGCACGAGCCCGCTCGGGGACTACCTCGTGGACCAGCTGATCGCGTTCAACGAGACCATCCCGTACGGGCCGCTCGACTTCCGGTCGCTGGGCGACAGCCCGGCCATCGGCGCCGTGATGAACCCCGCCGGCGGACGCTGGCGGGAGCGCCGCGCACCGCGGTTCTCCGCGGACGGCGAGCTCCTGCCCGACGCAGGACCGCACACGATCCGGGTCTGCGAGGCGTTCGACACCCGCTGGCTGATCGAGGACCTGTTCGCGAAGCTCGTGGAGTTCGGGGAGCGGTCGGGCGGCGAGCGCTGATGGTCCCTCGTGGCGAGGCATCCGATGCGTGCGCTCGCTGAACAAACGAAGGCCTTCTGCGATGCGAGCGGACACCGCGGGTTGCTCGCACGATCCCGAGATCAGGTGTAAAGACGCAGCTCGGCTTCGAGAAGCGACTCAGCCCTGAGTTCCTTTATGAGTTCTTGAAGAGCTTCCACCGCGACGGTCTCGGCGCTCTCCGAGTCGGTCGCCTTGTGCGCAGCTCTCAGTACCGCTTGATGTCTATCGTAGATCGGATCCTCTGCATAAACAGCCTCG
Organism: Rathayibacter sp. AY1A4; assembly: GCF_002930955.1. NCBI lineage: Bacteria > Bacillati > Actinomycetota > Actinomycetes > Micrococcales > Microbacteriaceae > Rathayibacter > Rathayibacter sp. AY1A4. The sequence continues at coordinate 47,410 of NZ_PSTN01000022.1, forward strand.
AGCACATCCGCGAAATCGACGAAATACCGGTAGAGAGTGCCGATGCCGACGCTGGCGCGAGCCGCCACCTTGGCGGTTGTCGCCCGATCTCTACCCACCTCGATGACGACTTCGCGTGCCGCCGCGACGATCGCGGCTCGCGTTCGATGAGCTCGATCTTAGAGTGGTTTCACTGGTGTGCTGCGGTTTTTCGCTCCTGTCATACCTTTCATCTTCTCACCACACGCCTGGAACGTGACACATACTCATATGGTCGATCGGAGTGTGCTGCCAACGCAGAGTCGCATTGCGGGCGGCCCCCGAAGTGATCTCACCAGCGCGCTGGCCGCCACCCTTCCGGCCACGCCAACCGAGGGCGCTGAAGCAAGCGAAAGCGGAGGAGAGAAAGAAGTAGAGCCGAATTCACGAAGATCCGAGTAAGACTCCTCGCTCACGAACGCGCCACTTATCCCGCCACTTGAAGCTCCGCTCTTGACCGTTCCTGACTTCGCTGCAAGCCTTCTTCAAACGCGGAGATCAATCCGCGTCTGAAAAAACGCTACAGATGAAAGGCCGTTCGATATGCCATTGAGGGAATTCGGAAGTGCCAATGAGAGTAGAGACAAGAAGCTAAAGGTGGATCGCATGAAGCGTTTCCGTTCCTTCGCTGCAAGCCTGCTTATTGCGGGCATCGCAGCCACCGGAATCGGACTGGTCTCTACGGGACCGGTGATGGCAGCACAACCGCCCGCCGGCTACCCCAGTACAGACACCTTCGCGACGGTGTCGAGCAGTACGCATGGGAGTTTCCCGATCCGGCGCGGCTTCTACGATGCAGACATCGAGCGCGGGTGGGGCCTCGACAAGGTTTTCCACAAGCACAACATCTGGAGCACCAACGCAATGAAGAAGGTGATGGCTTCCACGAACAGCACGCTGCAGGGGAACGGCAATTACAATCTCAAGGCCTACGCGGGCAACTACGACTGCGTCGACGGCAGGTGCGTGCTCCGCGAGCAGGTCGAGTTGCTGGGCATCTACAATCCCCGGTCGTACGACCTGTACTACGGATGGCCCGTCGGCGGAAAGATGGGCATGCAGACCCTCTACTGCAAGCAGGGCGGCGAAGCTCGCTGCGCCGACTGGGTGACGTACTCGATTGACTACCCAGGTGTCGACAACCCGTTTAGCCGGTCGAGCACGCCTGCGGAGGAAGGGCTCACGGCGGACCAACAAGCGAAGCAGGCCGAGATCCTCGCGTCGCCGGAGATAGAGGAGCTGAAGGCAGAGATCGCAAGCGACGTGACCGAGGTCGCGTTCGACTACGCGCCCCTGCCGGAGATCATGTTCACGGAGTAAGTTCGGTCAGTAGCAGAGGAGAAGAAATCTACTCTTCTCCTCTGCTACTGTCGATTAGGAGGAGTTGGGCAATGACACAGGCGGAACATACAGCCGACGCCTTCCTGCGAGGAGTGCGTGTCTTCCTAAAGCAAGATCGTGCTGGTGATATCGAACTTATTTACTGCTGGGCACAGGAACCTAATGACGCCTTCATCCTCTATAGATATCGAAGAGGACCCTCCAACGTTTTCGGGTGGCATGAACAGCTTCTCACGTCCGAAGGAGTGGAAGCCGCACTACTTCATGGTATGGATACAGCCCAAGAGCTTTCGGAACCCGTTGGAACCGCGTCTATCAAGGCTGATGAGAATGGCATCAAATGGGTCGGGCAAGCAATTCATACCAGCCAGCCGAAACTTACCTTCGAGGCAGTGACTTTATTGCGTTCCGCTATGGAACGCTAGAAGAGGTAACGCGGGGCTTCGCAGGCCCGGCGGCGTGGCCCTGTGGCCGGGAAGGGTGGCCGACGGGCATGGGGGCTGGGCGTTTACATACCCGCGAGCCCCTGTGGTACCTCCTAGTTGGGTGTGACGGCGGAGGGAGGAGGGAGCGAGCCTTTGCTCGAGCGGTGCGTGTGAGCGCATCGCGTCACTCAGCTCCGAGCACCGTGCTGTCAAGGGGTCGGTTCAGGGTCCTGCGCATGGTGTCCGACCTGATCGGCACCTACGACCGGGAGACGACCTCCGCGAGCATGAACAAGGGTGTGCGCTCGACCACGAGCGCGTTGAAGCGCGAACTGATCCTCGACGTCGCGGAGCTGGCGAACCTCCCCACACCGAGGAAGGGCCGCAAGATCGGGCGCGCGGTGATGATGTCCTCCGGTAACCGTGCCGCGATTCTGCGCACCGTCCCCTGGTTCGACGGACCCAAGGCGCTGGTGGAGTCGATCAACGCCTCCATCGCGAACCACAAAGCGGGCAAGCCCGCACCGACGACGCCGCCCCTCGTCACTACCGCCGTTATCGAGGAAGCATGACCGCAGACGACTTCGACCCGTTCGGCGGCGAGGACTCCGCACCCACCGCAGAGCACGCTCCGGCGCCAGGCGAGGAGGCAGTAACGACGCACTACGGGTCCGCGGATGAGTTCGTGCGCAAGCAGCTCATCAGCACCTACCGCCGCCGGGTGATTGCGTATGGCTCCGGGGGCGGCATGCGCTGGAAAGCGGCCTGGTGGGAAAGCAAGGAGGCGGTGCAGCGCATCGAGGCCCTGTGGCGGGCGTGGGAGGCCGCACGGCGAGACGAGACGGACGGGCCGAGCACCTGGTGGGTCAACCACTGCGACCCGCACATGAACGTGCTCCTCTCGATGGACGGGCCGTTCGCGGACTCCCGCGACGAGAACGACGTCGGAGATCCGCTGCCCTACACGCCGCCACCGGTCGGCATGTTCGAGGACGACAACCAGCCCCCGCTCTACACCGAAGTGGCAGCGGCACGGGAGGCGACGGCCTGAGCCCAGGGCAAGAGTGAAGGGGAGCATCCGACTGGATGCTCCCCTTCTTTGCGTGGCGTGCGTCAGCGTCCGAGGCGGACGCCCCCTGACCACCTGTGCACAGCCCAGCTCTCGCTGGGGCTGGCCTGCACACAGGTGGACAGCGGGACCCCGGCCGCAGTACAGATTCGGGATTTTTTGCCCGATGATGCCGGGTATGGGTTTCCTCGACAGGCTGCTGGGCCGGACCGCTCCTCGCACCAACGACGCCACGTCGAAGGAGGAGCCGAGCGCCGCGTCCCCGTTCGCGCACCGCGTTCAACTTCGCGTGAACCTCAGCACCACGATCGAGCTTGGCGTGGTGCAGCTGACGGGAACGACGACCTTCGCCCGCGAGGCGATCACGGCGCTGGCATCACGTCATCACGCCGCCGAAGGCGGCTACATCGAGACGTCCGGTTCCCTGCAACGAGAGCCCGACAACAGAGCAGACCCGTTCGCCGTAGGAGTGCATGTCGAGGGCGAGCGCATCGGCTACCTCCCCAGCTTTATCGCGCAGGAGCTCGAGCTGAGCGAGGACGGGTCAGAAGTCGTCGAAGTGCAGATCTTCACCGAACTTCTGCCCACCGGCCTGCGAGCCGAGGCATGGGCATGGCTGGGCGACGGACCCGCGCGGTGGCAGTGGTCCGCATCGAACCGACCACCCCTGTCATCACCAGCGAAAGCCGCCGCGCACCACCAGTCCTCCCGAACCATGGTTAAAGAGGCCCTCGCCGGCGGAGGAGCGCGAGCGAAGGACTTCCAGCGCGGGATGGTGAACGGAGTGCACTATCTGGAGCTGGTCGAGCCGATCAAACAGCTCAAGCGCGAAGGACGACTCGACGAAGCTCTCGTCCTGTGCACAGCAGCGATCGCCGGAGCAGAAGGCTCCCGCGACGGCCGCGAACCGGCACCCTGGTACACCGAGCAAGCCGCCATTATCTACCGCAAGCTCGGACGCCGCGACGAAGAGATCGCTGTCCTCCAGCGTTGGCTCAACCTGTGCCCGAAGGAACACCGCGACGGAACCCGCATCGGAGAACGACTTGCGAAACTGACGGTATGACCGCAGCCTCCGGGCCCTAGTCGCTGGCTCCGAGTGCTCCTCGGCCCGCGTCGACGCGCGCGCGGGAGCGGCGGTAGAACGTCGCTCGCGACACGCCCAAGTCACGCGTGACCTGGGCGACCGGATCCCCATCCGCATCGGTAGGCAGGCGCAGATGCCGGATCATGGCGCGCGGGATCGCTGTGCGAGTAGGCCCGCGGTGCTGACACGGTTGGGCTGGGGGGACGAGCGGGCCCTCTGCACAGCGGATCGCGGAGATCGAGCTCTGACAGCACGGCGCTGGTGACCACAGACACAGGACGTGATGTCTCGCCGCACGAACTCGACATTGTGCCTCCGGGAATCCCGTCGACATAATGACCGCATGCGATCACGCACGGCCGGTGCGTCCGCATCGCACTCGACGCCTGGACCGCGTCTGACCCTTTTCGGGCTCGACGAGGTCATCCACCACACCTCTGCACCTGTCTCGACTATGCGGTGCCGAGCGTGAAGGCCCGCACCCTCGCGGTCACGATCGGAGCGATCGTGCTGATCGGCGCAGGCGCGACCTTCGTGGTGGATCCCTTCCAGTGGCGGTCGGGCCCGGGATCGTCGGCCAGCGCCCCCGAGAGCAGCGCGACGCCGACTCAATCACCCGATGTGACCGACCCGACAGCAGAAGCCGTTGCGGATGCTTTGCGAGCACTGCCGGAGGATCCTGTCGCGGGGGCATCCGAGGCTCTGCGCCCCGCTGTTCAGGCCGCACCGGACGTCGCCGTGCCACCGGGCGCGACAATCGACGTTGACTCTTCCACCTGGGTGGCGACCGACGATCAGGCAGGCACGATCGCGATGTCGATGACGGTGCCCGGAGAGTCGGACCCGAGGGCCTACCTCGCATTCATGGTCGTCGAGAACGGCGTCTGGAAGCTGGACGGCACGATCGAGAGCGAGTTGCAGCAGTGAGACGCATTCGAGTCGCTCTGGTCATGCTGCTGCTCGCAGCGTTCGTCGTCGCCACGCCGCCCGCCGTCGCCTCGCCGACCGAGAACTCGTACCCGAATCTCTCCGCCGGCTGTGCGCCCCGAGGGCTCGAGCAGGCAAACGTCTGGATCAGCGACTACGAAGCCGACGGCGAGGCGAGACCAGATCCGGAATCGGGCCGAGTCGTCCCGGTGCTGATGGTCCACGGGTGGACCGGGAACTCAGCACACCTCTCAAAGCCGCTCGGCAACTTCTCGCGCACGGCCGACCTCGGCACGATCGGCGAATCGATCACCCCATCCTCTCGGACCGTGGTCGGCATCCTGCAGTACCTCGGGGATACCGACGTCTACACCTTCGATTATCACGACGCGTCGGCGCAGTGGGTCACGTCCGATCAGATCGCGGCACCGCTCGCGAACTCGATCCGGTGCCTGGCTCAGAACTCCGGCCAGAAGGTGATCGTCGTCGCGCACTCCATGGGTGGCCTCGCTGTGCGCCAAGCACTGGCCCAGGATCCTGGCCTGCTCAAGGACCTGAGCCAGGTCATCACCTTCGGAACGCCGAACACCGGATCCGACATCGCTCGTTCCGTCTCCGCGGGAGGCTCGGGCGGGTCGATCAATGCCACCGCCAGCCGCGCCTTCTCGGCGCTGCTGCGGAGCGCACTTAGCAGTTGCGGTTCCGCGACGACCACCTCACTGAACACCGGGACCCCGTGCGATTGGCTACCCGCGCAAGCGAGCGCCTTCGAATCAGATGCTGGGCGGGCGCTTCGAACTGGGTCGACGGAGCTCAGTCTGTTGAAACCATGGCCGACCGAATTGCCCGTGCACGCGCTCTACGGCGACACGACGCTGACAATGCCGCGGATGGGCTTCCTCGGTCTTCCCCTCCAGACAGAGGATGTCCGCGTCGGGGACGTCGTCGTCGGCCACGAATCGGCCACAGCACGCGCGACGACTCGGGACAGCGCCCGCTGCCGCTACACCATCAGCGCAGTGCACAGCCTCGGAGAGCAGTTCCTGCGGGACATGAAGCTGAAAACGGTCGACGAAGTCGGTCGTGACCTAATGGAAGGCGGCAATTCGCCGTGCTACCACGGGTCTTTGATGCGCACGCAGCAACTCGTGAACGCCATGATCGGATACGTCGTCGACGACGTCGACAGCCGTGGGCCGATCGAGGACGTCGTCGGCGAGCTGCTCATCCCCGCCGGTGCGTGCACCCAGTGGGAAGGGTCCCGGCCCATCCAGTTGTCCGACGGTCAGGGCGAGAACTTCGACGACGGCCAGAGTGGGACGGGCATCCTCGCAACGCGGCTCGTCGGCACCACGGATCTCACCGGGGACGGCAGACACGACGCCGTTCTTGTCGTCCAGTGCACGGGCACGCCGGCCGCGCTGTGCTGCGCCGGGCGCGCGTCGATCATGTCGACGGTGCTGGCGCTCGACCTCAGCGGCGCGACTCCCGTTCTGATCGGGACGCCTTTCTCCGGCGGCAGTCTCTCCTCCTCCGAGGGCGACGTCTACGCCAAGATCTACGACGACGGGACCGACTCCCCGCGCCTCGAGGGCACGGATGTGCTGGCGTACGAATACCCGACTTACGATCTCGAGGACCCGGACGAGGCCGAGACGATCGCCGGCTGGTTCCGCCACACATTAAAGAACGGGGAATGGACTCGAGTGAGCGAGTAGCTCAGCTCCCCGCATCCAACCCCCGCTGAACCACGATCAAGGACCTCCGACGCCTCTGCACCGACGGCACTCGAATGACCGCGACCACGTCCAGCTGGGGTACACCTCAACTAGACGTCAGACAGATCCGCGAACCACGTCCGACTAGGGTCGCTCTCGGTTTTTTCTGACACTCGTCCTTGAAACTCCTAGACTTCAACTGGACAAATAGGGGTCGGAGGCGGCATGACGGGTCAGCGAGTCGGGTACGTGCGGGTGAGCACGCTGGATCAGAGCACGCTCCGTCAGCTCGACGGCGTGATCCTGGATCGAATGTTCGAGGACAAGGCTTCCGGGAAGGACGTGAACCGTCCGCAGCTCGAAGAGATGATTGGGTTCGTCCGCGACGGGGATACGGTGCTCGTGCATTCGATGGACCGGCTTGCGAGGAACCTCGAGGACCTGCGTCGGCTAGTGCGCCGGCTGACGGACAAGCGGGTCCGGGTCGAGTTCGTCAAGGAGCAGCTGACCTTCACGGGAGAGGACAGTGCGATGGCGAACCTGCTTCTGAACATGATGGGCGCGTTCGCGGAGTTCGAGCGCGAACTCATCCGAGAGCGCCAACGCGAGGGTATCGCCCTCGCTAAGCAGCGCGGCGCTTACCGCGGACGTGCCCGCTCACTCTCGCCGGCCCAGACTGCCGAGCTACGGGAACGTGCCGCCGCCGGGGTGCCGAAGACGACGCTGGCGAAGGAGTACGGCATCAGCCGGGAGACCGTGTACGCCTACCTTCGAGTTGCTGCAACCGTCGCCGCCAACTAGCGCCAGAGCCGAAGGGCCTGGCATCTAAGGGCGGTGAGTCTTGCACCATGTTTCGCGATGAGGTGCGCCGAGGTCACCACGGCGCCAACCCCTGTAGCTCCTCGTCAGGAGCGACAGCTTCTAGCCTGGCGGCACCTCGAAGTTCCGGCGTTGCCTGTTGCCAGCCCCAGCAGGACAGGCTGCGGCAGCAGCGAGCGAAACTTACCGCGCGCAATCAATGCGTATTCCTCATTATTTGAAGGCGTTGTGAGCGGCCGCTCGTCCCAGATTGCTCTCTGCACGAGACGCCCGTGATCACCTCGTCCCCGACAGGAGTCTCTGCACGACGGCTCGGGGCAGTATGCGAGGTAGAGCAGTGGCGCTGAGTGCCGATCAGCGGCACCATCGAGAAATGGGCTTCTTCTCCTCGGCGCTGAGCAACGGACGCATCTCTTTCCCGGGGGCGTCAGAGGAGTTGGTCTTCCGGGCGGTGCTGACGGCAGCGGCGCAGTGCCGCTTGTCGGTGCAGAACGCCGATTCGACGTCCGGCTTCGTCTTGTTGCGGGCGAAGAGCTTGTACCGGCATTGGGACGGCAACCTCTCGGTGTCCGTCACCGGCGAAAGATCCGGCGCCGTAGCTACCATCTCCGGCGCCACGACGACCAACTCGCTCACCGGAGTGACGGACCCTACTTCCCAGGGAGAGCTCGGACTTGTACGGGGCCGGCTCGATACGGCGATCCGGCGAGCGGTGTCACTCGCAGGAAGCGGGAGTGCGTCGGCTACCGCAACAGGGGAACCCTCTTCGTCGGCCGTGGACGTCGATGTCCAGAACGTGACCTCGCATCAGAAGCTGTGGTCGTCCCCGTTCGGCGACAAGCGCGACAAGGCGACGGTGACTATCTTCGACGACGCCCTCGAGTGGACGCACCGAGACGTCGAGGCGTCGATTCCCGTCGGCGATATCGAGGCCGTGGACGCCGTCGACTCCCTTCAGGGCGGAGCACTGAGGATCACGGCCTACGGTAGCGAGTACGTATTCGCGTTGGACCTCCACCGAGCAAGGACCGGCGCAGCGACAGTCGAGTCGCTCATGGTGGAGCGACGCGCTTCGTCCGTTGAGGCAACCCCTGAAACGCTTACGGACGACGAGTCGCTTAAGAGGAACCCTATCGATGCAGACACCGTTGGCCCCCTTGACGAGTCGAGTCACGACGCAGCGCGGCGGATCACTTCCCTGCACGGCCTGCTGACTTCTGGTGCCATCACTCAGGAGGAGTATGACCGCAAGAAGGCGCAGCTGCTCGAGCTGCTCTGACACGGTCGTCCGCGGTCAAGCACACAAGAGCTCGCCGACAAGGAGCACGGGCGTCATCACGAGGATCGCAGTCAAGATCAACCAAGCTGCTGCGCGCGCGGCGTGTAGGTCCGATCGACGTCGAAGACCTCAGCCACTCGCCCGCGACACCAGTCACGGTGCCTGAGCGCGGCAACGCAGGCGCCCGCTCCACAAGAAAGGCCGGGCTGCGTCTCGCAACCAGTGCAGTTGATGAAAGTCGCGGGAAACAGTTGCGTTACCTAGTTCTGAGACTCACTGCTCCAAACCAGCGCGCAGGTGAGGAAGCTCCGCTTCTCTGACCAATAAGACGTCTCGAATCCATAGGGATGCGAGACAACCTATGCGCCTGTATGTACCTCGGAATGACGTCTTTGGAGTAGCGGATTACGCGCAGGCGCAGCTGAGTGCTTCTTGGACGTCCTCCGTAGTCGGTGTGCAACCTCGCCGTGGTCGATGCGCAACCTTTCCGTAGTCCATGTGCGACCTCTCCGTAGTCCATGTGCAACCTCTCCGTAGTCCATGTGCAACCTCGCCACCGCTCGCGGCGAGGAGGAGGGTGGAACCAGTTGAACCGGAGAAACATCGAAGGAGAAACATCATGGACACCACGAAGACCACGGGCAGCCAGACGACTCAGCACGGCCGGTCGTTCCAGCGCAGCAAGATTCTCGGCGGCATCGTCGCCGTCACCCTCGCCCTCGGCGTCCCGACGCTCGCCGCCGCCCCCGCGCAAGCCGACACCGTCGCGACAGCAGCCGTCACTGCCGACAGCGGCCGCACCGTCGGCACTACTGAAGCGACCAACACCGTCCCGGACCCCACTCAGTGCACCTACGGGGCTAAGGAGAAGTTCCACGAGGCGACGGGCCTCTACCCGGCCTTCAAGGGCAACGCCTATGAATGGACCGACACCGCAGCGGCAACCGGTTGGACGACCGTCCTCGATGCGCAGGCGCGTAGCATCGTCGTCTTCCAGCCCGGAGTCCAAGGCTCAGATGCGACGTACGGCCACGTCGCCTGGGTCGACTCCATCGAACAGCACCCCGACGGGCTCTACATCAACATCACCGAGCTCAACGGTGTCGCCGGCCCCGGCCAGTGGGGCACCCGCCAGGTCAAGGACGTGCCCGGCATGAGCTACATCCTCGCTCCGTAGATCCGCGGAGAAGTCCGAACGGCTGTTGCAGCACGCGCTGCAGCAGCCGTTCGCTTGTCCGTCCACCCCGCAAGGACCGAACCGACAAGCAGAACGCCTGCTTGTCGAACCACGCCGGAGCCGTGTTCATCGGATCCGCCCACTGCAGACCAGCGGCGACCGCGCACACCACGCTCTCAGGACCGGCGCCGAAGTAGCAGTACCCGTGGGTCCCTCGATCTGCAGGTGCGGCAGCATCACCACGAGACGCCAGTTAGACAGCATCTTCCACACCTGGACCGTGAAGGTCTTCGTCTCCTGCAACCGGAAGCCGTTCCCCGTCCGCACGATCCGCTCCCCCGCGAAGTCAGCCTCGGAACGCATCTGCCGCTCGAGGTCGTCGAGCGCCTCGGCTCGAGTGCGCAGCATCGCCTTCTGAATCACCGCCCCAGTGTCCCGATAGCCACCCCCTCACTGGACATTCCATCGGGCGGGCCTTACGGGACACTGCCGCCCGCACCCATGCACAGCGCATCCGGCTCGCCGCAGTGGTGCGGTGAACGACCCCCATACGAGACGGCGGGCTCGGGAGCTCGTCAACTGGTCGAGAGCAAGGTGCAACGATGAGCGCATGGATGAAGAGGCGACGGTCGAACGCGCTGACCTGCTGTGGCAGGAGGGCCGCCGTGCGGCCGCTCTCGAGCTCTTGCGCACGCATGTTCGCTGCGTCCCCTCGAACACGAGGGCCAGGCTCGCGCTGATCGCGAAGTACCGTGCGCTCGGCGCCCCTGACCAAGCAGGACGCTGGGGGCTCGCTCTGGATGGCGAGACTTCGGACTTCGAACGAGACAGGGCTGCGCGCCTACTGGCAGGGGCAGGCGTCCGCGACGAGGATCTGCCCGAATTCCTCGCTCTACCCTCCCGCGATCTTCCTCAAGAAGCTCTCGAGTTGCTCCCTCTGGTCGAGCACTATCGCGCAAAGTTCGATGAAGAAAACCCCTACATGGAGACGCCGCCGAGAGACCAGCTCGATCTCACTGCGACTGTACTGCTGTTGTCTTCGGCCGGCCTGACCATTGTTGCAATGGCGATTATCTGGGGTGGCGCAGCCCTCGGCCTGCAAATGACCGCATTCGCTCGATGGTCAGGTCTCGCCTGCGTCGGCATCGCCGCTCTCGGTTGCGTGACACGGGGCTGGTGGTGGTTGCGCTCAGGATCTCGAGCGCTCGGCTGGGCCTGGCTAGCGCCGGCCGCGATCGTCATGGCCGGAGTCATCCTCCTCATCACGGCCGCAGCTCACAACGGCGGAGAGCTTCATTTCACTGGGAAAGAGTGAATCGACGCGCCACCCGACGAGCGCGTCGCATGACGTCCCACGTGACCGGTCAGCGACCCCCATCCGGGATGCCGCGGCCGAGCGCGGTCGGTTAAGCGACGGCTCCTCTCAGTCGGCAGACTGTGCTGGTGTCCTCTAGGAAGAAGATCCGAGCACTGCTGACCACAGCGCAACGTGACCAGACGCATGTCACGGTCCGATTCGCGTTCGGGAACCGATGGTCGATCGACGGGTTCGTCGTCGGTGTGGGTCGGAAGTGGGCGCTCCTCGCGGAGACGATGACCGGCGGCTTCTTCGACGGGTACGCCGCCGTCCGTCTCGCGGAGATCGAGCGGGCGCGACCGAGTCGGTCCTGGGAAGCACGATTCTCGCGTACCCGACCGGAGTGGCCCCCTCACCCGCCCACCGATCGCCCCGCGATCGATCTCGACACCACCTCGGGGCTGCTGGCCACCTTCCTCGACCCGAAGACCCTGGTCAGCATCGAACGCCGCAAGAAGTACAGCGCGATGTGGGTGGGCGTCCCCTACGCACTCACTCGCAACTGGCTCTCCCTCTGGGAAGTGGACGCGAAAGCGATCTGGCACGAACGGCCGCTCGGCTACCGACCCCGAACCATCGCCCTCGTCCGGACCGGCGACCACTACCTCAGAGCACTCTCGGCCGTCGTCGGCGATCGGCCTCCCCAGGACCTGCCGTACGACTGGGCCGCACGCTCGAAGCACGCACGACGCCAGCAGTGACGACAGGCCGACGATGGTTGGTCAACCATCCCCATACGGGACGAGCCGCCGCCGTGGCCGGTGTCGGAGTCACGCCGACCTCAGGAAGCGTTGATGTCCCCGTGGATCGTCAGGAACCAGGCCGTGTCGCCGTCCGCGTTTGACGCGGTGGCCTCGACAGTCGAAA
>NZ_PSTN01000023.1:0-53732 GCF_002930955.1 Rathayibacter sp. AY1A4
CCCTGTGGGAGCTGGTCTGGGCCGGGCTCGTCACGAACGACACCCTGGCGCCGCCGGTCGAGCCGACGAGGGTGCGCAGCGGCGCCAGGGTGTCGTTCGTGACGAGCCCGGCCCAGACCAGCTCCCACAGGGCCTCGACGAGGCCCGCGTCGTCGGTGGAGCCGACCGCGTCGGAGAGCTGGCGGAAGAAGTAGCCGCCGCCCGAGCCGAGCACGCCGACGATCTCCTGCTGGAGCTCGGTCAGGGTCACGGACTCGGCGGCGGGGACGGGGAGGGTCAGCCCTGCCGTGTCGGCGAGATGGAGGCTCACCCAGCCGTCGTTGCCGGGCAGGGTGCCCGCGCCGGCCCAGAGGACCTCGCCGGTCGCGGTGAGCTCGTCGAGCATCGCGGGGGAGTAGTCGCGCACCCGGGCGGGCAGGATCAGCGACTCCCAGGCGGACGCGGGGATGGGCGCGCCGGCCAGCTGGTCGATCACGGAGGCCACGCCGTCGATGCCGCGGAGCGAGCCGCCGACGTGCTGCCAGGCGGGGAGGAAGCGGGCGTACGCGGCCGCATCCACCGGCTCCACCTCCTTGCGGAGCGCGGCGAGAGAGCGGCTGCGCAGGCGGCGCAGCACCTCGGCATCGCACCACTCGGTCCCGGTGCCGGTGGGGCGGAACTCGCCCTCCGAGACGCGGCGCTCGCCCGCGAGGCGGCGCAGGGTGTCGGTGACGACCGCGACTCCGAGGCCCAGGCGGGTGGCGACGGCGGCGGCGGTGAAGGGGCCGTGGGTGCGCGCGTAGCGGGCGACGAGGTCGCCGAGCGGATCGCGGACCGGGTCGATGAAGGCGACGGGGACGCCGATCGGCAGGGGCACGCCGAGAGCGTCGCGGAGCCGGGAGGCGTCCTCCATCGCGGCGTACCGCTGCTCACCGCCGAGGCCCACGGGCAGGACGCGCTTGGCCTTCACGAGCGCGGCCACGTCGGCCTCGAGCACCGCGCGCTCGATCGCGGGCGCCTTCGCGACGTCCGCCGAGGCGACCGATTCGTCGACCAGGCGCTCCCCGAGCTCGTCGAGCGTCAGCGGGCCGAGCAGCCGGAGCAGGTCGGCGGCGCCCTCGAGCCCGCGGAGGCGGCGCTCGGGCTCGACGCGCTGCAGCTCGCGCTCGATCTGCGCGAGGACGGCCGGGTCGAGCAGCTCGCGCAGCTCCGCCCGGCCGAGCAGCTCGCCGAGGAGCGTCGCGTCGACCGAGAGCGCCGCGGCACGGCGCTCGGCGAGCGGGCTGTCGCCCTCGTACATGAAGGCCGCGACGTAGCCGAAGAGCATGGACCGCGCGAACGGACTGGCGGTCGGCGTCTCGACCTCGAGGATCCGCAGCTCGCGCCCGTCCAGCCGTGCGGCGAGCCGGAGCAGCGCGGGCAGGTCGTAGACGTCCTGGAGGCACTCGCGGACGGTCTCGAGGATGATCGGGAAGGTCGGGTAGGTGCGGGCGACGTCGAGGAGCTGCGCCGCCCGCTGCCGCTGCTGCCAGAGCGGGGAGCGCTTGCCCGGGTTGTACCTCGGGAGCAGGAGCGCCCGTGCCGCGCACTCGCGGAACCGGGCGGCGAAGAGGGCGGAGCCGCCGACCTCGCTCGTGACCAGCTGCTCCAGCTCCTCGCGTTCGAACAGGAACAGCTCGGAGCCCGGCGGCTCCGACTCGGTGTCGGGGATCCGCACGACGATGCCGTCGTCCCCGGCCATCGCCGCTCCGTCGACGCCGTGCCGCTCGCGGACGCGAGCGCCGATGGCGAGCGCCCACGGCGAGTGCACCTGCATCCCGTACGGGGAGTGCAGCACCAGCCGCCAGTCGCCCAGCTCGTCGCGGAAGCGCTCGAGCACGAGGGTGCGGTCGTCCGGGATCTGCCCGGTGGCCAGGCGCTGCTCGTCGAGGAAGGAGAGGAGGTTGTTGGTCGCGTACTCGTCGAGCCCGGCCGCCGTGCAGCGCTCGCGGGCCGTCTCGGGGGCGGCGGCGCCCACCTCGCGGGTGAACGCCCCGATCGCCTCGCCGAGCTCGGCGGGGCGCCCCTGCGAGTCGCCCTTCCAGAACGGGAGGCGCCCGGGCTCGCCGAACGCCGGCGTCACGATCACGCGGTCGTAGGTGATCTCCTGGATGCGCCAGCTGGTGGCTCCGAGCGCGAAGACGTCGCCGACGCGGGACTCGTAGACCATCTCCTCGTCGAGCTCTCCGACGCGGTTGCCGGTCGAGCCCGGCTCGCCGACCATGAACACGCCGAAGAGCCCGCGGTCGGGGATGGTGCCGCCGCTGGTGACGGCGAGGCGCTGGGCGCCGGGCCGGCCGGTGAGCGTGTTCGCGTCGCGGTCCCAGACGAGGCGCGGCCGCAGCTCCGCGAACTGGTCGGAGGGGTAGCGGCCCGAGAGGAGGTCGAGGGTCGCCTCGTAGGCGGAGCGGGGCAGGGACACGAAGGGGGCGCTGCGGCGGACGGTGTCGAACCAGTCGTCCACGTCGAGGCTCTCGAGGGCGGTCGCGGCGACGGTCTGCTGCGCGAGGATGTCGAGCGGGTTCGCGGGGACGGCGATCGCCTCGATCAGGCCCGAGCGCATCCGCTCCGTCGTCACGGCGGAGTGGAGCAGGTCGGCCCGGTGCTTGGGGTAGAAGGACCCGCGCGAGACCTCGCCGACCTGGTGGCCGGCTCGACCCACGCGCTGCAGGGCGCTCGCGACCGAGGGCGGCGTCTCGACCTGGACGACGAGGTCGACCGCGCCCATGTCGATCCCCAGCTCGAGGCTCGAGGTCGCGACCACGCAGCGCAGGCGGCCGGACTTCAGGTCGTCCTCGATGATCGCGCGCTGCTCCTTGCTCACCGAGCCGTGGTGGGCGCGGGCGAGCAGCGGCTCCTCGTCGGGCGCGGACTGCCCGCTGCCGCTCGTGCCCCCGGCCGCTCCCATCGCCTCGGCCGGGGAGCGGCGGACGGAGGAGGAGGCCGCCTCGGCGAGCAGGGCCCCGACGGCGACGGGCTCGCCCGCCTCGCGCGCCCGCTCCGCGGCGAGCTCGCGGCGCTCGGCGTAGATCTCGTTGAGCCGGGCGGTCAGCCGCTCGGCGAGACGGCGGGAGTTCGCGAAGACGATGGAGGAGGTGTGCGCGAGGACCCGGTCGACGATCGACTCCTCGACGTGCGGCCAGATCGACCCGCTCTGCGGACCGGTGGCCCCCATCGTCGATCCGTCCTGCGGAGCCGCCGTCCCCAGCTCGGACATGTCCTCGACCGGGACGACGACGCTGAGGTCCCACTGCTTCTCGGACGCCGGAGCCACGATCGCGACCGGGGAGCGGCCGGCGAGGAACCGGGCCACCTCCTCGCGCGGGCGCACCGTCGCCGAGAGGCCGATGCGCTGCACCGGCTTCGGGAGCAGGGCGTCGAGCCGCTCGAGGGAGACGGCGAGGTGCGCCCCGCGCTTGGTCGACGCGACCGCGTGGACCTCGTCGACGATGACCGTCTCGACGCCGCGGAGCGACTCGCGCGCCGCCGAGGTGAGCATGAGGTAGAGCGACTCGGGGGTCGTGATCAGGATGTCCGGCGGCGTCTTCTGCAGCACGCGCCGCTCGGCGGCGGGCGTGTCTCCCGACCGCACCCCGACGGTGACCGTGGCCGGCGCGCTGCCGATGCCCTCGGCGCTCAGCCGCAGCGCCGTCTGGGTGACGCCGACGAGCGGCGAGCGGAGGTTGCGCTCGACGTCGACGCCGAGAGCCTTCAGCGGCGAGACGTAGAGCACGCGCGTGCGGTGCTGCGGATCCTCCGGCGGCGGGCCCTGCACGAGCCGGTCGATCGCCCAGAGGAAGGCCGAGAGCGTCTTGCCGGAGCCGGTGGGAGCGACCACGAGGGCATGCGCTCCACTCGAGATGGCCGACCAGGCGCCCTCCTGGGCGGCGGTCGGCGCCGGGAACGCGCCCTCGAACCACGCGCGCGTGGCGGGGGAGAAGCGCTCGAGGACGTCCGGCATGCACCCATCCTCCCTGCCACCTCCGACATTGCCGGGGCCGCGGCCCGGGGGCGAGCCCTTGACGCGGGGGAGTCCGCCCGTCAGGCGAAGCCGAGACGCACGAACGTGCCGATGTCGGCGAGCTCGGCCTGCCCGACTCCGTGGGCGACGCCCTCGTAGACCCGGGCGTCGAGCGCCGTGTGCTCCGGGAACCAGGCCGCCGCGTCCCGCACGAGCTCCTCCGGGATCACCGTGTCGAGCGTCCCGCGGCCCCAGAACACCGGAGGACGCTCGCGGGCGAGTCGCTCGTCCGCGTCGTCGCCCTCGGCGAGCGGGACCACGAACCCGGACAGAGCGACCGCGAAGGCGAAGCGGCCCGGCGCGCGCCGAAGCAGCTGCACCGCCAGCGCGGCGCCCTGGGAGAAGCCCAGCAGCCCCACCGGACCCGGGTGCCCCAGAGCGTCGAGCCACTCGATCACCCCCGCCGCCGCCGCCTCGACGGCCTCGGGATCGGCCCGCGGCTCATCAGGCACCAGCGGCACCCGGAGCGGCCACCACGCGTTCGCCCCGCCGCCCAGGGCGAGAGGCGCCCGGAGGGACGCGAGGACCGGCTCCAGCGGCAGGTAGGCGCCGAGCGAGAACAGGTCCCCCTCGTGCGAGCCGTAGCCGTGCAGCAGCACCAGGAGGGGCCTGCCGACGCGGTCGCGCTCGGAGGAGGACCACAGCACCGCGTTCGCGTCGATTCCCATCGCACCATCATCCCCCTGAGTGCGGGATCGCCGCCGCCGGTCGGAACACCAGCCGCGAAGGGTGAGAATGGCTGCATGAGCGTGCGCACCCCTGACCCGAACTCCGGGTGGCTGTCCGACGACGAACTCGCCGAGATCCGCCGGCGGCTCCCGCTGCTGTACGTGGAGGCCGTGCCCGTCCGGGTCGACGGGCTCGGGCAGGTCACCGAGGTCGGCGTGCTCCTGCGCGCGACCCCCTCCGGCCAGATCACCCGCACGATCGTCTCGGGCCGCGTGATGTACGGCGAGACGCTGCGCGACGCGCTGTTCCGCCACCTCGAGAAGGATCTCGGCCCCATGGCCTTCCCCCTCCTCCCCGCGAGCCCGCTCCCCTTCCACGTCGCCGAGTACTTCCCGATGCCCGGCATGGGACCGTTCACCGACGACCGCCAGCACGCGGTCTCCCTCGCCTACGTCGTGCCCGTCACCGGCACCTGCGACCCCCGCCAGGACGCCCTCGAGCTCACCTGGATGACCCCCGGCGAGGCCTGCTCCGACGCGATCTCCGCCGAGATGGAGGGCGGGCGGGGCGCTCTGATCCGCGCCGCGCTCGCTTCCGTCGGCCGCCTGTCCTAGCGGCGCGGATCGGCCGCGGTGCTTCCTGCGCCGATAGCGGCGCGCCGCGGTCGGCTCGCAGGGACAGCAGGCCGGCTGGAGCATCGTGCGTCCGCCTGGACCGATCCGTCGGCACGCGACTCGGCCGTTCGGCTCGTGGATCCGGCATCCACGGGACCTCTGTGACCGGGCGAGGAGAGGCGGCGCCCCTGCCCGACGACGGCGCAGCAGGGGATCGCCTGATCAGGACGCGGTGAGGACTTCCGGAGCTCCCTGCGCGGGACTCCGCTCGAAGAGGTGAAGCGGGAACGACGAAGGGCCGGGGCCCGCGACCAGTAGTCGCGGGCCCCGGCCCTTCGTGATGTCGGCGTCCTGATCAGGACGAGCGTTGACGTGCGATCACCGATCACCCAGCCCCCGGACCAGCCGCTCCCCGCGAGGCGAACGGTCGATCCGCGTGCGAGCGGATCGGCCTAACCGGTCGCGACACGCTCTGCGTATCGCAACCGTGCTTGAAGCCGACCGCGGTGCGCCGTTCCGCGGCTCCCCGCGAGGCGAACGGTCGATCCGCGTGTGAGCGGATCGGACCTAGCCGGTCGCGACACGCTCTGCGCGTCGCAACCGTGCTTGAAGCCGACCGCGGTGCGCCGCTCCGCGGCTGCCCACGAGGCGAACGGTCGATCCGCGTGTGAGCGGATCGGACCTAGCCGGTCGCGACACGCTCTGCGCGCCGCGACCGTCCTTGAAGTCGACCGCGGTGCGCCGCTCCGCGGCGCACAAAACGATTCAGCCCTGCGCGCGGCGGCCGCCGCGGCGGGCGCCGCCGCCGGCGGACTCGCGGGCGGGAGCGGCCGAGGCTGCTCCGCCGGTCGCGGTGCTGTAGAACGAGCGCGATCCGCCCGAGGTCGAGGGGGCGCCGGCGGCCGAGCGGCTGCGGCCGCCGCGGGCGCCGCCGCGGGCGGGTCCCTCGGCGGCGGTGCGGTCGCGGCGGGGGCGGTCGCCTCCGCCGGTCGCGGCACCCGTCGAGCGTCCGCCGCGGGGTGCGGCGGTGCCCTCGGTGCGGGCCGCGCGCTTGCGCTGCGCGTTGGCGCCCTGCGAGCGTCCGCCCTGCGACTGGCCCCGGACGGGCTCGACGACGGCGCTGGGGGTGACGTACGGAGCGACGTCGCCGACGAGCTTCGCGACGGCGGCCGAGTCGGCCGTCACCTGCTGGGGCGCGACCTGGATCGCGGCCTTGCGGAGGAGGGTCTTCACGTCGCTGCGCTGCGTGGGCAGGACGACGGTGACGACGTCTCCCTCGCTGCCGGCGCGGGCGGTGCGGCCCGAGCGGTGCAGGTACGCCTTGTGCTCCATCGGCGGGTCGACGTGGATGACGAGCTCGACGTCGTCGACGTGCACACCGCGGGCGGCGACGTCGGTGGCGACGAGGACCTTGACGGTGCCGGCGCCGAACGCGGCGAGGTTCCGGTCGCGGGCGACCTGCGAGAGGTTGCCGTGCAGGTCGACCGCGGGGATGCCCTGGCCGGTGAGCTGCTTGGCGAGCTTCTTCGCGTGGTGCTTGGTGCGCATGAAGAGGATGCGGCGGCCGGTGCCGGACGCGAGCGTCTTCACGAGAGCGTTCTTGGCGTCGAGGCCGTCGACCTCGAACACGTGGTGGGTCATCAGCGCGACCGGCGAGTTGGCCTCGTCGACCGAGTGGAGCACCTCGTTCTGGAGGTACTTCTTGACCAGCTTGTCCACGCCGTTGTCGAGCGTCGCGGAGAACAGCAGGCGCTGCCCGCCGCGGGGGGTCTTGTCGAGGATGCGCGTGACGACCGGCAGGAAGCCGAGGTCGGCCATGTGGTCGGCCTCGTCGAGCACGGTGATCTCGACGGCGTCGAGGTTCACGAAGCCCTGCTTCATCAGGTCCTCGAGGCGGCCCGGGCAGGCCACGACGATGTCGACGCCCTGCTTGAGCGCGGCGACCTGGCGCTGCTGCGAGACGCCTCCGAAGATCGTGGTGGTGACGATGCCGTACGCGTCGGCGAGGGGCTGCATCGCGGCGGTGATCTGCGTGGCGAGCTCGCGGGTCGGCGCGAGGACGAGTCCGAGCGGGCGGCCGGGGCGGCGGCGTCCGCCGGCGAGCGAGCCGCCGAGTCGGGCGATCATCGGGATGGAGAAGGCGAGGGTCTTGCCGGAGCCGGTCTTGCCGCGGCCGAGGACGTCGCGTCCGCCGAGGGTGTCGGGCAGCGTGTCGACCTGGATCGGGAAGGGCTCGGTGATGCCGCTCGCGGTGAGCGCGGCCACGAGGGGGGCCGGCACGCCGAGGGCGCTGAAGGAGAGGGGGGTGTTCGACATGGAGTGGTGCCTTTCGGGGGCATCATGCCGATCGAGGACGCGCGGGCGGTGGCCGGGGCGCGGGTGATCGGCGTTCGGGCGAAGGTGACGGTGGTCACATCCGTTCGCCGTACGATTCGGTGCGCGCGGCCGGGGGCCTCATGCACGTGCGCCAGATGGTCGGGACGGATCCTCGACGGTCAGAGTCCTAGGGGACAAGGGGCGTTCTACGACGCGGGGGAGCGCAGTCGCTGCGCTCGCACCATCCCACTCTAGTGGATGCCGATCCATCCGCGCATCGCGGCCTGCACGCGGGAGCCGTCGCGGTCGCTCAGCTTGGTCCCGACGAAGTCGCCCGCCCAGTCCGAGGTCTGCACGCGGAAGGCCGGCTCCGGGTCGCGCAGGGTCTTCAGGATGACGGCGGCGACGTCGGACGGGTCCTGCGCGTGGGTCGAGGAGAAGGACGACGCGGCGCGGTCGAGGTAGGCGCCGAGCGCCGGCGCGTAGGGGCCGGCCTGCGCGAGCATCGCCGCCGCGTCGATGCCGACGTTCTCGACGAAGCTGCTGCGGACCGCTCCCGGCTCGATCAGCGACACGTGGACGCCGACGGAGGCGGCGACCGGGGCGAGCGCCTCGAAGAACCCCTCGACCGCGAACTTCGCCGCGCAGTAGTCCTCGTTGAACGGCTGCCCGATCGCGCCGCCGACGCTCGAGACGGTGACGATGCGGCCGCGGGACGAGCGCAGCATCGGCAGCGCGGCGCGGGTGACCGCGACGGTGCCGAAGAAGTTGACCTCCATCACGCGGCGCAGCTCCTCCGGATCCTCCAGCTCGAGGGTGCCGAGGTGGCCGGCTCCGGCGTTGTTCACGAGGGCGTCGAGACCGCCGAGCTCCTCCTCCACGGCGCGGAGGCAGCCGGCGACGGAGTCCGCGTCGGTCACGTCGAGCGCCCGCAGGTCGAGCTCGACGCGGGCCTCGGCGGCGGCGGCGCGCAGGCCCTCCGCCCGCTCCGGATCCCGCACCGTGGCGACCACCCGCCAGCCCGCGCGCGCGGCCTCGATCGCTGTGGCGCGGCCGATGCCGGTGGAGGTTCCGGTGACGAGGAGGACGGGACGGGGCATGCGGCTTTCCTGCTTTCCGGCGCACGACGGCGCCGCCCGGAGGCTATCGGCCGCCCCTCCGAGAACGTCCAGGGTCGGTGTCAGCCCCGGTAGCGCTCGCCGACCGGCACCTCGACCGGCAGCCGGTTGCCCGCCTGGGCGAGCGGGCAGGCCCAGGCCGGGTCGTAGGCGCAGGAGGGGTTGTAGGCGAAGTTGAAGTCGAGGACCAGCGTCCCCGGGGCGGAGCCCGGACCGAGGTCGGCGCCCTTCACGGTGTCCAGGAGGTAGCGGCCACCGCCGTAGGTGCCGCCGGGTGTCCCCGCGAGGGCGTCCTTGACCGGCAGGAACAGGCCTCCGCCGTAGGACGCGAGGCGCCAGACGTCGAGGCTGCCGGCGTCCGGCACCTCGACCGTGCCGATCAGCTCGAAGGGGACGGTGCCGTCGGTGCCGGTCTCCACGTCCATCCGCCGCGCCTCCTCGGCGGGGGCCACCTCGAGCTCGAAGCGCCAGGCCGCGTCGTAGGGCGCGATCGGCAGCGAGCGGAAGTGCGCACGGTCGGCCGGGAGGAGGGGGGTGGAGGGGTGCTGCGCGAAGAGCGCGTTGCGCCCGCGGATCCAGGACGCGTGCGCGGCGAGCAGGTCCACGTTCGAGAGCCGGCGCACCTCCGCGTAGAGGGCCTGGACGTGGCGGCGCCAGTCCGACACCTCGACCGCGTTCGTGAGGCGGCGGCGGGGCGAGACGCCGTCGTCGTCCTGCTCCTCCTCGTCGGCGGAGGGCCACTGGAGGCGCAGGAGCTCCGAGCGCGACAGCTCGGTCTCCTCCTCGGCGACACCGTCGGGGCTCATGCGGCGGACTCCCCGCGCGGGCGGGTGTCGGCACCGACATCGTGGCGCCAGGACGGGGCGAGGGAGCGGATGCGGATGCCGCGCCACTGCCAGAACGCCCACATCGACGGCCAGAGCGCGGCCGAGGCGAGGCCCGCCGAGAACTCGAGGCGGTCGCGGAAGAGCGTGCGCCCGTCGGGGAGCGGGGCGACGGCCATGCGGTGGTCCCACGCGGTGATGAGGCGGAGCGAGCCGGTGAGCGGTCCGCCGCTGTCGCGCAGGATCCGCACGTCGGGCATCGAGGGGACGCGGCGGTAGGAGAGGTCGATCTCCTGCGCGCCCATCGGCACGATCCCGAGGGCGTCCATCGCGACCTCGTGGGAGCCGAGCCCCCAGGTCGGGCGGAAGCCGCCCTCGTCCAGCGACGCGGCGGTCAGGAGCGGGGACATCACCTCCCGGAACACGGCCGGACTCTGCAGGGCGCGCCAGGCGGAGTCGGCGTCGGTGTCGAGCACGTGCTTGAGCATCACCTTCACGAGGGACATCCTCCTCCGCCCGCCCCTGCGCGGGAACCGGGTGCGCGCGGAGCCCCGGACGTGTATGCGCCTCCGGTGCTCGCTACCGTGTCAGGGTGACCGCTCCCGCCGCCTCCGTCGACCAGTCGACCTACCAGATCCGCTTCGAGTGGGGGGCCCGCGCCCTCCGCGTGCTCGCCCCCGCCCACGTCACGGTGCTCGTCGACGCTCTGCCCGGAGGCGAGAGCCCCGACCTCGGGGGAGTGGAGGGCCGCGTCGTCCGCGCGGGCCTGGCCGACCGCTCGGCCGTCGCCCGCTGGATCCTGGAGCGCCAGCACGAGAACGGCGGGCGCACCAGCGTCAACGTGGTCGCCCTCGGCGACATTGATGACAGCGGAGCGGCGCGGTTCGCGATGGAGGACCAGCTGGCGGCCGGCGCCGTCGTCGACGCGCTCATCGGACTGGGCATCGACCACGTCTCGCCCGAGGCCGCGGTGGCCTGCGCGTCCTACGAGGGCCTGCGCCGGGCGTGCGCGCACCTGCTCACCGCGTCCGAGTCCGGCCGCCTGCTCGCCGCCGAGGGGCGGGCGGACGAGGTCCGCGCCGCCGCCCGGGTCGACGCCGTCGACGAGGTGTCGGTCCTCCGCTGACCCGCCGCTCCGGCGGGCGCGGCCTCCGAGCGGTGCAGGGCGTCCGCGGAGCGCACAAGCCCCTGCGGATCCGAGCCGCCGCCTCGACCACTCGCCCGCCCTCGGCGTAGCGTTCGGCGGAGGCGGTCCCTCCGCCCCCCCGCCCCGACCGAAAGCTGGCCCGCATGAAAGCCGTCCTCAACGACGTCGTCCTCGCCGACGCCCCCGACTCCGACCTGATCTCGATCGAGGGCAACTGGTACTTCCCGCCGTCGAGCATCGCCGAGGGCGTGCTCGTCGAGAGCCCCACGCCCTACACCTGCCCGTGGAAGGGCGAGTGCCAGTACTTCTCGGTGCAGACCGGCGACGGCCTGCAGAAGGACAAGGCCTGGTCGTACCCGCACCCCTACCCGACGGCGTTCGACCGCGTCGGCAAGGACTTCTCGGGCTACGTCGCCTTCGACCGCTCGGTCCGCGTCTCCGACTGACCCGTCCCGCCGCGGTGCCGCTCCCGGTGCCGCGGCGGTGCGTCAGCCGCGCGGGGCGGCGGCGCGCGCCCGGTACGCCCGGACCTTCGACCGGTTCCCGCAACGCTGCATCGAGCACCAGCGGCGCGAGCCGGCGCGGGACGTGTCGAGGTAGAGCATCCGGCACTCCGGATCCGCGCAGCGCCTCAGCCGTCCGGCCACGGCCGGGCCCAGCAGCCCCACGGCCTCCCGGGCGATGGACGCGAGCGCCTGCCTGCCCGCCGCATGGAGCCGTCCTGCCTGCCGCGACCCTCCGCCCAGCACCGGTGGGATGTCGGGCATCGCCGCGACCAGGTTGACCACGTCGACGTCGCGCGGGTCGAGCGCGGTGCCGGCCTCGGCCGCGACGGCCAGCCGGGCGATCGCGCCTCGGAGCATCAGCGCGTCGTCGAGGCGCGCGTCCCGGCTCTCGGGGCCGACCGCCTCGAAGCGCTCGGCGAGCCAGGCGGCCAGGGCGGCATCGGAGTCGAGGTGCTCGGCCGCTCCCGGAGGCAGTGCTCCGGTCGTGGCGAAGTCGAGTGCGAGGCTTCCGGAGTCGAACCACCAGCGCCGGCCGTCGGCCTCGGGGAGCCACTGCCCGGCGACCGGCGTGCGCCCGCCGTGCGGGGCCTCGTCCGGGGTCACGGCGCCGGGACCGGTCGGCGCCGCCACTGGATCGCGTTCGCGGGCTCGAACCGGCGCGCGCAGCGGCCGCAGGCCAGGGGCCGGGTGGGCCGGCGATGGCGGTAGAAGAGGTGTCCGCCCGGGCAGGTGCCGACCCACGGCGCGAGCTCGTCCGCGGTCGGGTTGCTGTGGGTGCGCGATCCCGTGTAGCCGAGCCGCGCCGCGATCCGCCGCCACTGCGGTCCGTGCCCGGCGTCGGGCCCCGCGAGCGCGTGAGCGACCTCGTGCAGGAGGGTCTGCCGGACCTCCTCGTCGCTCCAGCGGGCTGCGAGGTGGCGCGAGACCGTGATCCGGCGGCGCGTCCAGTGGCAGGCGCCGCCGCGGGTGCGCGCGTGGTCGAGCGCGAAGGACCAGGAGGGGTCGAGGTGCTCCTCGATCAGCGCGTCGGCCCAGCGGGCCACGTCCTCGAGGTCGGCCACCGGTGGCGCTGCCTAGGACTCGTCGCCGTCGGCGCGGCGGCGGCCGCGGGCGGTGCCGTCGGTGCGGGCCTCGCGGTCGGTCCCGTCCTGGAACTCGGAGGCGGCGGCGTAGCCCAGGCGGGCGACCTCGAGCTCCTCCTCGGGGACCCCGACGCGCTCGCCGAGGGCGGTCGCGGCGTCGAAGTCGCGCATCGCCCGGCCGTACTCGCCCAGCTCGAAGAAGGTGAGGCCGCGGTGCTTGAGCGCGAAGGAGTGCTCGAGGTGCCACTCGTGCGTGCGCGCCTCCTCGACGCAGAGCGCGAGCTCCGAGAGGGCCTCGTCGGTGCGGCCCCGCAGCTGCATGAGGCGGGCGCGGCGGACGCGGGCGGTGAGCAGCTCGGCGCGGTCGCCGGAGAAGCGGGTGCGGCGGACGGCCTCGTTCGCGAGGTCCCACGCCTCGTCGACGCGCCCGAGCAGGCGCAGCAGCTCCGCCTTCTCGGTGAGCGCGGCGAGGCTGCGCAGCGCGCCGATCTCCTCCAGGCGCTCCTGGGCGGCGTCGACGTCGATCTCCTCGTGGAGGGTCGCGGGGTCGTGGCGGATGATGATGCTCAGGGCGATGCTTCCTCGTGGAGTGCGGATCCGGATCGTCGCGCGCGGCGGACGAGAGGACGGTCGGGGTCGCTGACCCCGGCGTCGAGTGTACCGGCGGGTCCCCGGACGGCGCCCCGACGCGCGGCCCGGGTCAGCCCCGTCGCACCTGGAAGATGCTCCGCGCCGGCAGCGGCGACGGGGTGGCGGTCTCGTCCGTGACGACGAGGGCGCCGGCGATGAAGTTCTCGAGCTCCCGCCCCTGCACCAGCTTGGAGGGCGCGAGGTCGGAGGCGAGGCGCCGCGGCAGGCCGTCGAGCGGCAGCGGATCGGCCGAGGCGAGCATCACCACGTTCCCGAAGCGCTTGGCCTTGAGCATCTGGGTGTCGGTCATGATCGCGGTGTGCGCGAAGACGGAGGCGAGCGTCGCGGCCTGGGCGCGGGCGAAGGCGAGCGCGCCGCCGTCGGCCACGTTCACCGCGACCAGGCCGCCGGGGGCGAGCAGCGGCGCGATCGCCCCGTAGAACTCGGCGCTGGTCACGTGCGCGGGAGTGCGCGCGCCCGAGAAGATGTCGACGACGACCACGTCGACCGTGCCGCGCAGCCCGGGCGGCAGCTTGCCGAGCACCTCGCGGGCGTCGCCCTGGCGGATGCGGATCTGCGCCCCGCGGGGGAGCGGGAGCGCCTCGCGCACCAGCTCGACCAGAGCGCCCTCGATCTCGACGACCTGCTGGCGCGAGCCCGGCCGGGTCGCGGCGACGTAGCGGGGGAGGGTCAGCGCTCCGGCGCCCAGGTGGAGCGCCGTGACGCTCTCGCCCTCGGGGGCGACGAGGTCGATCGCGTGGCCGATCCGGCGGACGTACTCGAACGAGAGGTGCGTCGGATCCGCGAGGTCGACGTGCGACTGCGGAGTGCCGTCGACGACCAGGGTCGCCGCCTCGGGCGAGTGGCGGTCGGGCTCGATCCGCGCGGTGTACCCGCTGGCGAGCACGGCGCGGGGGTGCTCGGAGTCGTCTCCGCGTCGGCGGCCGGTGCGTTCCTGCATCCGACCAGTCTGCCGCGGCGGCGGGACGGCGGGTCTCCGCGCCCGGCCCCGTCGGATCGATCCGGGAGGCCGTGGCCTCGTATACCGGACCCCGCGGGGCGGCGCAAGCATCCGCACTTGCGCGGCGTGGCGCGATGCGGCTATATTCGTACTTTGCGCTCCCGAGTACCCATGCCCTCATATCGCGGTCGGCAGGTCACCGGAACCCGGCATCAGATGGTGGATGCCGTTGCCACACTCTAGCCCCGCCCCCAAGACCGAGTCGCCTCGGTCCGCACGGCGTGCGGGCAGGGGTGGCGGCCCGTCCGGCGGGAGCCCACTCCACACATCCCACAGATTGAGACCCGCGAGGGTCTACGGAGGTTCCTTCCTTGGCTGCTGCGTCCACCGCGACCACCACCTCACCCAAGAACGGACGCGGAGCTTCGCGTCTCTCGTTCGCCAAGATCAGCGACACCCTGACCGTTCCGGATCTGCTCGCGCTGCAGACCGAGAGCTTCGACTGGCTCGTCGGCTCGGAGGCGTGGAAGACCCGCGTCGCCGAGGCGAAGGCCGCCGGCCGGGAGGACCTCCCCGCCAACTCCGGCCTCGACGAGATCTTCGAGGAGATCTCCCCGATCGAGGACCTCAGCGAGACGATGCAGCTGAGCTTCACGAACCCGTACCTCGAGCCCGAGAAGTACACGATCGAGGAGTGCAAGGAGCGCGGCAAGACCTATGCCGCTCCGCTGTACGTCGAGGCCGAGTTCATGAACCACCTCACGGGTGAGATCAAGACCCAGACGGTCTTCATGGGCGACTTCCCGCTGATGACCGAGAAGGGCACGTTCATCATCAACGGCACCGAGCGTGTCGTCGTGTCCCAGCTCGTGCGCAGCCCCGGCGTCTACTTCGAGCGCCAGCAGGAGAAGACGTCCGACAAGGACATCTACTCCGCCCGCGTCATCCCGAGCCGCGGCGCCTGGCTCGAGTTCGAGATCGACAAGCGCGACCAGGTCGGCGTGCGCATCGACCGCAAGCGCAAGCAGTCGGTCACCGTGTTCCTCAAGGCCCTCGGCCTGACGAGCGAGGAGATCCTCGAGCAGTTCGCCGGCTACGAGTCGATCGAGCTGACCCTCGAGAAGGACAACATCCTCACCAAGGAGGACGCCCTCCGCGACATCTACCGCAAGCTCCGTCCGGGCGAGCAGGTCGCCGCCGAGGCCGCCCGCGCGCTGCTGGACAACTTCTACTTCAACTCCAAGCGCTACGACCTCGCGAAGGTCGGCCGCTACAAGATCAACCGCAAGCTCGGCATCGACAAGGCGCTGTCCGACTCGGTGCTCACGGTCGAGGACATCATCGCGACCATCAAGTACCTGGTCGCCCTGCACGACGGCCGCACCGCCCTCCCCGGCGTGCGCGACGGCGAGCCGGTCGAGCTGCGTCTCGACGTCGACGACATCGACCACTTCGGCAACCGCCGCATCCGCGCGGTCGGCGAGCTGATCCAGAACCAGGTCCGCACCGGACTGTCCCGCATGGAGCGCGTCGTCCGCGAGCGCATGACCACGCAGGACATCGAGGCGATCACCCCGCAGACCCTGATCAACGTGCGCCCCGTCGTCGCCGCGATCAAGGAGTTCTTCGGGACCAGCCAGCTGTCGCAGTTCATGGACCAGAACAACCCGCTCGCGGGTCTGACCCACAAGCGCCGCCTGTCGGCGCTCGGCCCCGGCGGACTCTCCCGTGAGCGCGCCGGCGTCGAGGTCCGCGACGTCCACCCCTCGCACTACGGCCGCATGTGCCCGATCGAGACCCCGGAAGGCCCGAACATCGGCCTGATCGGATCGCTCGCGTCCTTCGCGCGCATCAACTCCTTCGGATTCATCGAGACCCCGTACCGCAAGGTCGTCGACGGCACCGTCACCTCGCAGATCGACTACCTCACCGCGTCCGAGGAGGACGAGTACCTGGTCGCCCAGGCGAACGCCCCCCTCACGAAGGACTTCCGCTTCGCGGAGGGCAAGGTCCTGGTCCGCCCCAAGGGCGGAGAGGTCGAGCTCGTCGACGCCGAGCGCGTCCACTACATGGACGTCTCGCCGCGCCAGATGGTCTCGGTCGCGACCTCGCTGATCCCGTTCCTCGAGCACGACGACGCGAACCGCGCGCTCATGGGCGCGAACATGCAGCGTCAGGCCGTCCCGCTGCTGCGCAGCGAGTCGCCCGTCGTCGGAACCGGCATGGAGGGCTTCGCGGCCATCGACGCCGGCGACGTCATCACCGCCGACAAGGCCGGTGTCGTCCAGGAGGTCTCCGCCGACTCCGTCACCGTCCAGCTGGACGAGGGCGGCACGCAGACCTACTTCCTCCGCAAGTTCGACCGCTCCAACCAGGGCACCTCGTACAACAACCGCGTGGTCGTCTCGGCCGGCGAGCGCATCGAGGTCGGCGAGGTCGTCGCCGACGGCCCCGCCACCGAGAACGGCGAGCTCGCGCTGGGCAAGAACCTGCTCGTCGCGTTCATGCCGTGGGAGGGCCACAACTTCGAGGACGCGATCATCCTCAGCCAGAACCTGGTGAAGGACGACGTCCTCTCCTCGATCCACATCGAGGAGTACGAGGTCGACGCCCGCGACACCAAGCTCGGCAAGGAGGAGATCACCCGCGACCTCCCCAACGTCAGCCCCGAGCTCCTGGCCGACCTGGACGAGCGCGGCATCATCCGCATCGGCGCCGAGGTCCGCCCCGGCGACATCCTCGTCGGCAAGGTCACGCCCAAGGGCGAGACCGAGCTCTCGGCCGAGGAGCGCCTTCTCCGCGCGATCTTCAACGAGAAGAGCCGCGAGGTCCGCGACACGTCGCTGAAGGTGCCCCACGGCGAGCAGGGCACGATCATCGGCGTCAAGGTGTTCGACGCGCAGGACGGCGACGACGAGCTCGGCTCGGGCGTCAACCAGCGCGTGGTCGTCTACATCGCCCAGAAGCGCAAGATCACCGAGGGCGACAAGCTCGCCGGCCGCCACGGCAACAAGGGCGTCATCTCGAAGATCCTGCCGGTCGAGGACATGCCGTTCCTCGCCGACGGCACCCCGGTCGACATCGTCCTCAACCCGCTCGGCGTCCCCGGCCGCATGAACTTCGGCCAGGTCCTCGAGATCCACCTCGGGTGGATCGCGAAGCAGGGCTGGAAGGTCGAGGGTCAGCCGGAGTGGGCCGCGCGCCTGCCCGAGCACGCCCGCGAGGCGGCGCCCGGCACCAAGGTCGCGACCCCCGTCTTCGACGGTGCGGCGGAGGAGGAGCTCGCAGGGCTCCTCGACTCCACCACCCCGACGCGCGACGGAGAGCGCCTGATCGGCTCGTCCGGCAAGACGCAGCTGTTCGACGGCCGCTCCGGGGAGCCCTTCCCGGACCCGGTCTCGGTCGGCTACATGTACATCCTGAAGCTGCACCACCTCGTCGACGACAAGATCCACGCGCGCTCGACGGGCCCGTACTCGATGATCACCCAGCAGCCGCTCGGTGGTAAGGCGCAGTTCGGCGGCCAGCGCTTCGGCGAGATGGAGGTGTGGGCCCTCGAGGCCTACGGCGCCGCCTACGCCCTCCAGGAGCTCCTCACCATCAAGTCGGACGACATCCTCGGCCGCGTGAAGGTGTACGAGGCCATCGTCAAGGGCGAGAACATCCAGGAGCCCGGCATCCCGGAGTCCTTCAAGGTCCTCATCAAGGAGATGCAGTCCCTGTGCCTGAACGTCGAGGTCCTCTCGGCCGACGGCACCGCGGTCAGCCTGCGCGACACCGATGACGAGGTCTACCGCGCCGCGGAAGAGCTCGGCATCAACATCTCCTCCCGGTTCGAGTCGTCCTCCGTCGACGACATCTGATCCGCGCCAGCATCTGACGACCTCCCGTCTCTGACGAGACACCCTGTTTTCCGACAAGGAGAAAACATTGCTCGACGTAACCACTTTCGATGAGCTGCGCATCGGCCTCGCAACGGCCGATGACATCCGTCGCTGGTCGCACGGTGAAGTGAAGAAGCCCGAGACCATCAACTACCGCACCCTGAAGCCCGAGAAGGACGGCCTGTTCGGCGAGCAGATCTTCGGACCCTCTCGCGACTGGGAGTGCTCCTGCGGCAAGTACAAGCGAGTCCGCTTCAAGGGCATCGTCTGCGAGCGCTGCGGCGTCGAGGTCACCAAGTCCTCGGTCCGCCGCGAGCGGATGGGCCACATCGAGCTCGCCGCCCCCGTCACCCACATCTGGTACTTCAAGGGCGTCCCCTCGCGCCTCGGATACCTGCTGGACATGGCGCCGAAGGACCTCGAGAAGGTCATCTACTTCGCGGCGTACATGATCATCGACGTGGACGACGACGGCCGTCACGCCGACATGCCCGGGCTCGAGAACGAGCTCCGGCTCGAGATCAAGACCCTCTCGGACCAGCGCGACTCCCGCATCGCGGACCGTCTGGCGCGCCTGGAGACCGACCTCGCCGCCCTGGAGGCGGAGGGCGCCAAGAGCGACCAGAAGCGCCGCACCAAGGACGGCGCCGAGAAGGAGATGGGCCAGATCCGCAAGTCCTTCGACGAGGACATCGCGCGGCTCGAGAGCGTGTGGGAGCAGTTCCGCACCCTCAAGGTCGGCGACCTCAAGCCCGAGGACGCGGTCTTCAACGAGCTCGTCGACCGGTACGGCGTCTACTTCGAGGCCTACATGGGCGCCGAGGCGATCAAGAAGCGCCTCGAGCAGTTCGACCTCCAGGCCGAGGCCGAGACGCTGCACCTGCAGATCGCCGAGGGCAAGGGTCAGAAGAAGATCCGCGCCATCAAGCGCCTGCGCGTCGTCAACTCTTTCCTCGCCACCGGCAACTCGCCGGCCGCGATGGTCCTCGACGTCGTCCCGGTCATCCCGCCGGAGCTGCGCCCGATGGTGCAGCTCGACGGAGGCCGGTTCGCGACCAGCGACCTGAACGACCTCTACCGTCGCGTGATCAACCGCAACAACCGACTCCGTCGCCTGCTCGACCTCGGTGCCCCCGAGATCATCGTGAACAACGAGAAGCGCATGCTCCAGGAGGCGGTCGACGCCCTCTTCGACAACGGCCGCCGCGGCCGCCCCGTCACCGGAACCGGCAACCGCGCCCTGAAGTCCCTGAGCGACATGCTCAAGGGAAAGCAGGGTCGCTTCCGCCAGAACCTGCTGGGCAAGCGCGTCGACTACTCGGGCCGCTCGGTCATCATCGTCGGCCCGCAGCTCAAGCTGCACCAGTGCGGTCTGCCCAAGCAGATGGCGCTGGAGCTGTTCAAGCCGTTCGTGATCAAGCGCCTGATCGACCTGTCGCACGCGCAGAACATCAAGGCCGCCAAGCGCATGGTGGAGCGCTCGCGCCCGCAGGTGTGGGACGTGCTCGAGGAGATCATCCGCGAGCGCCCCGTCCTGCTGAACCGCGCGCCCACGCTGCACCGTCTCGGCATCCAGGCCTTCGAGCCCCAGCTGGTCGAGGGCAAGGCGATCCAGCTGCACCCGCTCGTCTGCGCCGCGTTCAACGCGGACTTCGACGGCGACCAGATGGCCGTCCACCTGCCGCTGTCCGTCGAGGCCCAGGCCGAGGCGCGCATCCTGATGCTCGCGTCGAACAACATCCTCAAGCCCTCGGACGGCCGTCCGGTCACCCTGCCCACGCAGGACATGATCATCGGCCTCCACCACCTGACGACGATCCGCGAGGGCGCCGCCGGCGAGGGCCGCGCGTTCTCCTCCGTCTCGGAGGCGATCCTCGCGAAGGACCAGGGCTCGCTGCACCTGAACTCGAAGGTCAGGATCCGCATGTCGGACGTGTACTTCGCGCAGGGTCAGGCACCCGAGGGCGTCGAGATCGACGAGAACGGCAAGGTCACCGCGCCGGTCCTCCTCGAGACCACGCTCGGCCGCGCCCTCTTCAACGAGGCGCTGCCGGTCGACTACCCCTACTTCGAGCAGGTCGCCGACAAGACGACCATCTCCGGGATCGTCAACGACCTCGCGGAGCGCTACCCGAAGGTGGAGGTCGCCGCCTCGCTCGACCGGATCAAGGACGCCGGCTTCTACTGGGCCACCCGCTCGGGTGTCACCGTGGCGCTGTCCGACATCCTCACGCCTCCGTCGAAGCCCGAGATCATCGCGGGCTACGAGAAGAAGGCCGCGAAGGTCGAGTCCGAGTACGACAAGGGTCTGACCACTCAGGCCGAGCGCCGCCAGGAGCTCGTGAAGATCTGGACCGAGGCGACCGACGAGGTCGCCAAGGCCATGCGCGCGAACTTCCCGACGGACAACACCATCAACCGCATGGTCACCTCCGGTGCCCGCGGCAACTGGCTGCAGGTGCGCAACATCGCCGGCATGCGAGGCCTGGTGAACAACCCGAAGGGCGAGATCATCGCCCGACCGATCATCTCCTCGTACCGCGAGGGCCTGTCGGTCGCCGAGTACTTCATCGCCACGCACGGTGCCCGCAAGGGCCTGGCCGACACCGCGCTCCGCACCGCGGACTCGGGCTACCTGACGCGTCGACTCGTCGACGTCTCGCAGGACGTCATCATCCGCGAGGAGGACTGCGGCACCTCGAAGGGCCTCGACCTGCCGATCATGCTCCAGGACGCCACCGGCGCCTGGATCAAGGACTCCAACGTCGAGAACTCCGTCTACGCCCGTTCGCTCGCCACTCCGGCGTCGAACGAGGCCGGCGAGCTCGTCGCCGAGGCCGGCGAGGACGTGGGCGACGTGCTCATCGAGAAGCTGGTCGGAGCGGGCGTGCGCCACATCAAGGTGCGCTCCGTCCTGACCTGCGAGTCCGCCGTCGGCGTCTGCGCGGCCTGCTACGGCCGCTCGCTCGCCACCGGCAAGCTCGTCGACATCGGAGAGGCCGTCGGCATCATCGCGGCCCAGTCGATCGGCGAGCCCGGCACGCAGCTCACGATGCGCACCTTCCACACCGGTGGATCGGCCTCGGCCGACGACATCACGCAGGGTCTTCCCCGCGTGCAGGAGCTCTTCGAGGCCCGCACCCCCAAGGGCGCGTCGCCGATCGCGGAGGCCGCCGGCCGGATCACCATCGAGGACACCGACCGTGCCCGCCGCGTCATCCTCCAGCCGGACAACGGCGACGAGGCGGTCATCTACCCGGTGCTCAAGCGCTCGCAGCTCCTCATCGAGGACGGCCAGCACGTCGAGCTCGGGCAGCAGCTGCACGTCGGAACGGTCGACCCCAAGGAGGTCCTGCGCGTGCTGGGCGTCCGCGAGGTCCAGAAGCACCTGGTGGGCGGCGTCCAGGGCGTCTACCGCTCGCAGGGTGTGCCGATCCACGACAAGCACATCGAGGTCATCGTGCGTCAGATGCTCCGCAAGGTCACCGTGGTCGACCACGGCGACACGGAGCTGCTGCCGGGCGAGCTCGTCGACCGCTCGCGCTACAGCGAGGTCAACCGTGCGGCTCTGACCGAGGGCAAGCGGACCGCGTCCGCCCGCCAGGAGGTCATGGGCATCACCAAGGCCTCGCTCGCGACCGAGTCGTGGCTGTCGGCCGCGTCCTTCCAGGAGACCACCCGCGTCCTGACGCAGGCGGCCATGGAGGGCAAGCGCGACCCGCTGATGGGCCTGAAGGAGAACGTGATCATCGGAAAGCTGATCCCGGCGGGAACCGGTCTGCCCAAGTACCGGAACGTGTCGGTCGAGGCGACCGAGGAGGCGAAGGCCGAGCGGTACCCCAACCGCATCTTCGCCGACGACGCCGCGTTCAGCGACGCCGACCTCTCGTTCGTCGACTTCGACTCGTTCTCGAGCGACGGCTACGAGCCGGGCAACTACAGCTGATCCAGGTGAGCTGAACGATCGAAGGCCCCGTCGGGACACCGGCGGGGCCTTCGTCGTCCCCGGCCCGCGGTCACCCGCACGGGGGGCCGCCCGTTCGCGACGAGCGTCCTCCCCCGCAGGAGCGGGGTGATTGACTCGATGCGTGCTCGTCGGGTCGAGCCTGTACCCGTTCCCCGTCCTGGTCGCGGCACGTGAGGAAACGCGCGGATGAGACTCGTGATCGTCGTGCTGGCCGCACTGCTCGTGGTGGTCGGCGTCGTCGTGGTGCCCGCGGAGCGGGCGGAGGCGGCCGAGGCGGTCGCACCCTCGTCCTGCGGCGTCGCGGAGCTGGCTCCCGTGCTCACGGGCGACGACGTCCGGCCGCGCTCCGCCGCCGCCCTGGTCCCCATCGTGATGCTGCACGGCTGGCTGGGCACGGCGACGCACGACGCCGACCGCACAGGGGCCTTCTCCCATCTCGTCGACATGGTGTCGTCGGAGTCGGCGACCGCTCCGCTCGACGCTCCCGAGCCGTCCCTCCTCGGCCGGCTGCAGCAGATCGACGGCGCCGCGGTCTACACCTTCGACTACCGCCGGCTCGCCGCGCGCTGGGTCACCGACCCGGGGATCAGCGACGCGCTCGCCTCCTCGATCGCCTGCCTCGTCTCCGCGACCGGGCACCGCGCCGTCGTCGTCGCGCACTCGATGGGAGGGCTCGCCGCCCGCCAGGCGCTGAGCGGCTCGGTCGACGGGACCGCCGTCGCCTCGATGGTCTCGTCCGTCCTCACCTTCGGCACCCCGAACACGGGATCCGACGTCGCGGAGCGCCTCGGACGGATGGTCGACGACTCCGGTCAGGTCAGCCCCGCGGTGATCGCAGGACTGGACCCGCAGAGCCGGCTGAGCGTCTCGGCGATGCTCGCCTCCTGCGGGGACGCCGTCTCGGAGGACGCCGAGCACGCGGGGGAGTGCACGGGAGTGCCGATGATCGACGCCCTCGCCTCGGCGGCGGGCAAGGGACTGCGGACGGGGTCGACCGAGCTCGGCTCCCTGCCGCCCTGGCCCGCCGGCGTGCACGTGACGGCGCTGGTGGGTGATATCCAGGTGACCGCCGCGGTGGCGCTCGGCCTGGCCAGCGCCCCGGTCGACCTCGGCGACATCATGGTCGCGACCGGATCGGCGACGGCCGGGGTCGACGACTACGTGGTCTCGACCTGCCGCTACACCTACCTCGCCGCAGCGGACGTGCCGTCCCTCGTCGCCGAGCTCTCGCCGTTCGCGCGGCTCGGCGACGCTCTGCGCTTCGCGAAGCTCGTGGTCGACGTCGACGCGAGCCCGTGCCACCACGCGCGGCTGACCCGGAACGTCGACCTCGTCGAGCACGCCACCGGCGTCGTGTCGGACGTCGTCGCGGGCGAGCTGTCCGCTCCGCACGCCTCTCGAGCGCAGACCGCGGCGAGGCCGCTCCCGGCGGCGGAGGAGTCCCGGAGGCGGTTCTCGTGACCGGTCGGCGGACGCCGCCGAGGAGACATCATGTCGCGTGAGTTGACGGACGTCTGTCGGGAAGCATACGGTCGAACCGGCCCATGGGGAGGCCGCCTGGGGGACAGGCAGCGCGGCCCGCGCGGCACCCGAGCCGCATGCGCGGGCCGCGCCCGTCCCCGATCTCCTCTCACGTTCCGCCCTCCCTCCGGGTACGCTCGGCTGGACAGCAGATGTCGGAGACTCCCTCCGTGCATCCCGGCGCCGGAGGCCTGATGAGCGACGACCCCCTCGATGCGGAGGAGTCGGCGCGTCCTCCCCGCCTGACCCGCGAGCAGGTCCGCACCCGCCTGCTGGACGCCGCTCTCGCAGTCGTCCGCGCCGAGGGCCTGCGCGTCGGAGTCGCCCACCTGCCCCTCGAGGACGTCATCCGCTCGGCGGGTGTTCCGCGCAGCACCGTGTACCGGATCTGGCCCACCCGCCAGTCGTTCTACGACGAGCTGATCGCCGCGATCCCGGAGAGGGTCCTCGCCACCCGCCTCGACCAGCCGTCCCTGCGGGCCGGGAACTCCCACCTCCACCGCAGCCTCGACCCCGAGCCGACCCCGGCGCAGCGCCGCGAGGCCCTGACCGCCTCCGTCCGGGTCGCCGTCGACGCGAACGTCGACAACGTCTTCTCGTCGCAGCACTGGCGCAACTTCATCGCTCTCGCCGGCGCGGTGGGATCGCACGAAGAGCCGGCACGGACCGCCATCGGATCCGCTCTGCGGTCCCGCCAGCTGCACTTCATCGACAACATGGCGAAGTACTACGAGCACACCCTCGCCGAGGCGGGGCTCCGGCTGCGCCCGGACCGCGGCGCCTCCGCTCTCGCCTCCGCCGTCTCGGCCCTGATCGAGGGGCTGTGCATCGCGCGGATCGCGGCACCGGAGCTGGTGACCGGCCCGCTCGACCCGGCCGATCCCGACGGACCGTCGCTCGCGGTGGTGTCGGTGCTGCTGCTGATCGACGGGTTCACCGAACCGGACGAGTGATCCGGGTCGCGGGGTCCGCTCAGTCCTCCACGACCGGCTCCAGCATCCCGTCGACGATCGAGCGGATCGTCCAGGCCGCCAGGGTCCACTCGACCGGCTCGCCGTCGAGGCCGGGGGCGGTCACCGGAGCGTCGAGGTCGTCGTCGAGGAGACGGCCGCGGTGCGCGAGCCCGTCGATCACGATCGCGGTGAGGTGGGCGAGCTGGAGCGTCGTGAATCCCGGGCGCATCGTCCCGCCGAAGACCTGCAGGGTCTCCTCGTAGAAGTCGCGCATCCGGCGAGTGAGCATGCCCTCGATCCGCTTCGCCGTGGCGCGCACGGCGTCGCGTGCAGGCCCCTCCTCCATCGAGAAGGTGCAGGCGAGCAGCGCGTTGTACGAGGACCAGTCGGCGGAGCGGCGGAGCGACTCGGCATTGGCCCGCGCGCCGATGCGGATGGTCTCCCAGGCGACCCGGCGGCGGCCGGCGGCCGTGGAGAGCAGATCGGTGGAGCGCTCGTAGACCTCGCGCATCTCCTGCTGGGCCTCGGGATCGGCGCCCTCCGCGTACCGGTCCCGCACGAAGACCTCGCCGACGAGGTCGGCCACGAACTCCTCGCGCGTGCTCCAGATCCGGTAGACGGAGCTGCGCGGCACGCCGGCCAGGCGGATGTACTCCTCCATGGGCAGGTGCGCGAAGCTCACCGTGAGGCCGTGGTCGGAGACGACGTCGCGCGCCGTGGCGATCATGCGGCTGCGGACCTGCTCCGCGGGGATCCTCCGGGCCCGCCGGGAGCCCTCTGCGCTGTCGTCCATGGAGAGGGACACTAGCCGGAGACGGTGCCGCGGGTGGTCCTCCACGCGCTCCGTGAGCCGATCCGGAGCGCTCTGGGGGCGTCCTCCCACTGAGACGAAATGTCCCATCACGTGCACGACGACGTCGCGGACCGCTACGGTGCAGCCGGGGCGGACCCGAACCTGCCCCTGCTAGGGGACCCCCGTGACCGGATTCGATCGGTTCACGCTGGCCGTTGTCGACGGACCAGCGATCGAGCGCGCCGCGCTGCAGGCGCTGCTCGCGCAGCTGCTGCCGCAGTTCTCGCACGACGAGGAGGGCGTCGACCGCATCGCGGTCCTCGACCTGGACGGCGTGCCCGGCGAGGAGGTGGCCGACACCCTCGAGCGTGCGGCGGCCCGGACCGTCGGCCTCGTCGTGCTCTCCTCCTCCGACTCCCTGGAGCCGGTGCGGGCCGTGCTGCGACGGGAGAGGGCGGCGTACGTCTGGAAGGGCGACGACCCCAGCGAGCTCGCGGCGGCGGTCGTCTCGGTCGCCTCCGGCCGCACCTGGATCTCGGACACCGCCCGCCACCGGCTCGTGCACGGGCGCGAGGAGCGCCGCCCGGTGCTGAGCCCGCAGGAGAGCCGTGTGATGCGCGCCTACGGAGCGGGTGCCGCGGTCCGCACCGTCGCGGTCGACCTCAGCGTCGCCGAGCACACCGTCCGCACCTACATCAAGCGGATCCGCGCCAAGTACCTCGAGACCGGCGTCACTCTCGACTCACGGGTCGACTTCTACCGCCACCTCGGCGACCACGACGTCGCCATCCGCCGCGGCGGAGACCGGGTGCGGGCCGGCGCGCAGCAGGCGGCCGGCGACGTGGTCGGCGAGCGCCGAGCCTGAGGCGAGCAGGATCGCGTTCCCGCCGGTGCGCCCCTCGACGAAGGCCGTCGATCCGACCGCTGCGGTGACCGGGAGCAGCTCCCGGACGACCCCGCGCAGGCGGTCCAGCCTCCGGTGGTCGGCGTCGTCGGCGACGTTGACCGCGAGGAGCCCGTCGGCGCCGACCCGGGCGGCGAGCGGAGCGAGGACGGACGGGCGGTAGAACGCCTCCGGGATCTCGTCCCCGTCGTAGACGTCGAGCACGACGAGGTCGGCGCTCCAGGGCGGCAGGGGCCCTGCGGCGTCGGCCGTGAGGAGCCGGACGCGCGCGCCGCGGGGGAGCGGCGCGTGCTCGAGCACGAACTCCACGAGTCCCGCCGCGCTCTCCACCGCGAGCTGCTCGGAGCCCGGCCGGGTCGCGGCGACGTACCGGGCCAGGGCCAGGGCTCCGGCTCCGAGGTGCAGCACGCGCAGCGGCTCGCCGGGCGGGGCGGCGGCGTCGACCACCGCGCCGAGGCGCGCGAGGTACTCGAGGTGCAGAGCCCGGGGATCGCCCGGATCGATCAGCGACTGCTCCGCGCCGTCGACCGTGAGCAGCAGCGCCTCCGGTCGCACGGGATCCGGCCCCAGCACGGCTGTGCGGCCTCCCGGCAGCAGGAGGGACGGAGGCATCCCGTCACGCTAGCGCTCCTCGCGCGATCCGCCCCGCCGCCGCTACGGTGACAGGCATGGCCGCCCTGATCCTGCTCGACGTCGACGGCGTCCTGAACCCCTCCGTCCGCAGCGATCGCGCCTCGGGCTCGCACCGCCTGGAGCTCGAGCCGGAGCGGGCGGCGCTCGTCTCCCGCCTGGCCGCGGTCGGCACGATCGTGTGGGCCACGACCTGGCCGCCGCGCTTGACGCGGGTCCTCGCCCAGGACCTCGGGCTGCCGGCGGGCACGGAAGCGATCGCCTTCGACGGCGGCCTCCCGCGCGACCCGCGGTTCCCGGGCCGGACGGGCAAGCTCCAGCCCGTCGCGGTGTGGCTGGAGGCGGCCGCCGAGCGCGGCGCGATCGACGCCGTGGTGTGGATCGACGACAACCTCCACGAGGACGCGTACGACTGGGCCCGCGAGCAGAGCACCCCCTTCCACCTGGTGCGTCCGGAGTCGGCGACGGGCCTCACGAGCGACGAGGTCGCCGGTGCCGAGCACTTCCTGGCCGGACTCCCGGCGTCACACGGCGACATCCGGGAATAGGGCCGCCCCCTCCACTGGTTATCGTCACTCCGGGCGGTTCCGCCGAGCAGCGGTCCGCCCCGGGACGACCCGTCCCCTCGTCGATCCCCGCGCCGCATCCGGCGCAGCGGGACCGCCACGACTCCGTGATGCACCGAAGGACAACACCGTGACCCTCTCCGCCCGCACCTCTCTGCGCGTCCTGCTCGGCACGACCGCCGCCGCCGCCGCCCTGGTCCTCGCCGGCTGCGCGCCCGCCTCGACCGACGACGTGGTCTACGGCTCGAGCGGCGAGGGCACCGCCTCCGCGAGCTCCGGCCTGACCCTGGCCGAGGTCGAGGAGTCGGGGAAGCTCACCATCGGCACCGAGGGCACCTACCCGCCCTTCTCCTTCCACGCCGACGGCGGGACGGGAGCTCTCACCGGCTACGACGTCGACGTGATCACCGCCGTGGCCGAGAAGCTGGGCGTCGAACCCGACTTCCAGGAGACGCAGTGGGACGCGATGTTCGCGGGCCTGGACGGAGCGCGCTTCGACGTGATCGCGAACCAGGTCTCGATCAACGACGAGCGCGAGGCGAAGTACGACTTCTCGGAGCCGTACTCGGTCAGCCCCGGCGTCGTGATCGTCCCCTCGAGCGACACCTCGATCACCGACCTCGCCGGCCTCTCCGGCAAGACCACCGCGCAGTCGCTCTCGAGCAACTGGTACACCGTCGCGCAGGAGAACGGCGCCGAGGTCGAGGGCGTCGAGGGCTGGGCGCAGGCCATCGCCCTCGTCGAGCAGGGCCGCGTCGACGCGACCGTGAACGACCGCCTCACCTGGCTCGACTGGTCCACGACCTACCCCGACCAGGCCGCGGGCCTCAAGGTCGCCGTCACCACCGACGACACCTCCGAGAGCGCCTTCACCTTCCCGAAGGGCTCGGACGACCTCGTCGAGGCCGTCGACTCCGCCCTCGACGAGCTGCGCGAGGACGGCACCCTCGCCTCCATCTCCGAGCGCTACTTCGGAGCCGACGTCTCCCAGTAGCCCCACCCCGAGACGGCTCCTCCCCTTCCGGGAGGGGCCGTCTCGTGCGTGAGCGGTCCCGTCGCGGGGGAGCGGCGGAGCGGCTCAGGCCGCGGGTCCGCCTGCAAGGGCGCCCGCCCCGGCGCGAAGCGTGCCAGCATTCCCCAGGAGGCGGACACGATCCGCCCCCGACGCCACCACCCGATCGAGCCGACCGCGGATCCTCCCGCGAAGGCGGGAGAACACAATGGACCTCGTCCTCCGGTCGTTCTGGCCGATCCTCTCCGGGGGCATCGTCGGGACGATCCCGCTCGCGCTGGCGAGCTTCGCCATCGGGCTCGTGCTCGCGCTGGCGGTCGCCCTGATGCGGCTCTCCCGGGTGCGGATCCTCTCCTGGATCGCGCGTGCCTACATCTCCGTCATCCGGGGCACGCCGCTCCTGGTGCAGCTGTTCGTGATCTTCTACGGGCTGCCGAGCCTCGGACTGAAGATCGACCCCTGGCCCAGCGCCACCATCGCGTTCGCCCTCAACGTGGGCGGCTACGCGGCGGAGGTGATCCGCGCGGCGATCCTCAGCGTCCCGAAGGGGCAGTGGGAGGCGGCGCACACGATCGGCATGAGCCGCTCGCTCTCGCTGCGGCGCATCATCCTCCCGCAGGCCGCGCGCGTCTCCGTCCCGCCGCTGTCGAACACCTTCATCTCGCTGGTGAAGGACACCTCGCTGGCCTCCCTCATCCTGGTGACCGAGCTCTTCCGGCAGGCGCAGAAGATCGCCACCGCGTCGAGCGAGTTCATGCTCCTCTACCTCGAGGCCGCTCTGATCTACTGGCTCATCTGCCTGGTGCTCTCCAGCGGCCAGGGCCTGCTCGAGAAGCGATTGGACCGCTATGTCGCCCGCTGACACTCCGACCGACGCCCGGCCCGTGCTCAAGGCCCGCGGCCTCCGCAAGTCGTTCGGCGGGGTGGAGGTGCTGCGCGGCATCGACCTGGAGGTCCACCGCGGC
The DNA here is from genome assembly GCF_002930955.1 of Rathayibacter sp. AY1A4. Lineage (NCBI taxonomy): Bacteria > Bacillati > Actinomycetota > Actinomycetes > Micrococcales > Microbacteriaceae > Rathayibacter > Rathayibacter sp. AY1A4. The sequence continues at coordinate 29,102 of NZ_PSTN01000023.1, forward strand.
GAGGTCGTCGCCCTGATCGGGCCGTCCGGCTCGGGCAAGACCACCGTCCTGCGCTCGCTGAACAGCCTCGAGGTGCCGGACGGCGGGGTGGTCGAGCTCGCCGACGGCAGCGTCCTCGACTTCGACCGCGGCGTCGGACGGAAGGCGCTGACCGGGCTGCGCGACCACTCCGCGATGGTCTTCCAGCACTTCAACCTCTTCCCGCACCTGACCGTCCTCCAGAACGTGACGGAGGGGCCGCTGCGAGTGCAGCGCCGTTCCGCGTCCGAGGTGGTCCCGGAGGCGGAGCGCCTGCTCGAGCGCGTCGGCCTCGGCGGCCGGGGGAGCGCCTACCCCTTTGAGCTCTCCGGCGGTCAGCAGCAGCGCGTGGGCATCGTCCGGGCGCTCGCGCTGCGGCCCGATCTGCTCCTCTTCGACGAGCCCACCTCGGCGCTGGACCCGGAGCTGGTCGGCGACGTGCTCTCGCTGATGCGGGAGCTGGCGGGGGAGGGCTGGACCATGCTCGTCGTGACGCACGAGCTCGAGTTCGCCCGGCAGGTGGCCTCGGAGGTCGTCTTCATGGCCGACGGCGTGGTCGTCGAGCGGGGCGCCCCTGCGCAGATCCTCCGGGAGCCGCGCGAGGCGCGCACCCGGCAGTTCCTGCACCGCCTCCTCCACCCGCTCGAGTAGACGGTCGGCGCTGTCCCCCGTCGACGGGGAGCCGCGCGGCGCACCGGGCGCGGCGGAAGGCGTGCCTATGCTGTCCGGGTGACCTGGAGCAGCGACGCCGAGACCACGCGGATCCCCTCCGCGACCGAGACGTCCGGCGGAACCGGACCCCAGCCGACCCGGGAGTACGTCTGGCCCGAACCCGTGACGGGCCGGCAGCCGACCGTCGAGCCCGTCGCCCCGGCCGTCGCGGCGTCCGCCCCCAGCGCCCTCGGGCCGGTCGAGGCCGAGCCCGAGCCGGTCCGGCGCTCCGGCAACCGTCTCGCGGGCCTCGCGCTCGCCCTCCTGACGACCGCGGTCTTCGCCGTCCTGTACCTCGTCGCCCTGACGGCGATCCGCCTCCTCGGCGACCGCGTCGGCGGCGACCCGGTCGCCCTCGCGCTGGACGCGGCACCGACCGCGCTCTTCCTCGCCCCGGTGGCCGCGTTCCTGGTCGGCCTGGCGCTGATCGTGCTGGTCGTGAACCGCGCGGGCTGGTGGGCCTACGTCCTCGGCGGCTTCCTCGTCGCCCTCCTCACGGCCGCGGCCGCGCTGGTCGGCGGCTGGAGCGCCGTCGGACCGCTCGCCCTGCCGATCGACCGCTCCCTCGCGCTCGACTACGTCCGCGATCCCGCCGTCCTCGCGGCGGTCCTCGCCGCCGGCGTCCTCGGCCGGGAGGCGAGCGTCTGGGGCGGCGCCGCGATCGCGGGCCGTGCCCGGGGCGTCAAGCGCCGCAACGCCGAGCGCGAAGCGGCCGCGCAGTCGTGACTCCGGAGGGGCAGGGGCAGGGCCGCGGAGCCGGCCTGGGCTACGGCCTCGCGCTGGCCGGCTTCGCCGCGTTCCTCTACCTCGCCCTGGTCGTCTGCGCGTTCGGGGTCCTCAGCCTCCTGCTGGACCAGGACGTCGTGCCCGAGCGCGACGCCGGTCCGCTGCTGGGGCCGGTGTCGGTGGCGGTCTGCGTCGTCGCCGTGCTGGTCGCGATGGTGACCCTCGCCGCCCGTCCCGCCGTTAACCGCGTCCTCGGCCCGTCGCTTCTGACCGGGGTCGTCGTCTACCTGCTCTTCCTCCTCACCGGCGGAGCGCTCTACGGGCTCGGCCGCCAGGAGCCGGGGGAGATCCTCGGCTGGATCCTCGACCACGCCCCCACTGTCTTCGCGATCGCGACCGGCGTGCTCGCGGCGGCCGTCCAGCTCGTGTTCCTCCTGCTCCTGGCCCGTCGCGACGCCGGCGGCCGCAGCCCTCACTGGGGCTGGGAGGGCGACGAGCGGGAGTGAGGGCGGAGTCCCGGCGCGGCTCGTCGCGGCGCTGCGGCATCTCCCAGGGCGAACGCCGCTCGGTTGACCGGCCCCGTCACTCCCCGTAATATTCTTCGGGTGTGCGCTTTGCCGTGCGCTCGTGTCGTGCCTCCGGGTCGATGCGGTCGCCGCACTTCGCTCCACCGGGTCCGCGAGGATCCGCGGGTTCGTCCGATCGGGCGGCCCCCACGGCATACCCCTCACCCTCCCGGTCCCGCTCGCGGGGCCGCGGGGTGCGTCGGGTCCAGATGAACTCGGCCGTTCCCGGAGACGGGAGGGCCGAATGTCGACCATCGATCCGCTGTCACCGTGCAGCATTCAAGGAGCAAAACCAGTGCCAACGATTCAGCAGTTGGTCCGCAAGGGACGCACGCCGAAGGTCACCAAGACCAAGGCGCCCGCCCTGAAGGCCAACCCCCAGCAGCGCGGCGTCTGCACGCGCGTCTACACGACCACGCCCAAGAAGCCGAACTCGGCCCTCCGCAAGGTGGCCCGCGTGAAGCTCTCCAACGGCACCGAGGTCACCGCCTACATCCCCGGCGAGGGCCACAACCTGCAGGAGCACTCGATGGTGCTCGTGCGCGGCGGTCGCGTCAAGGACCTCCCCGGTGTCCGCTACAAGATCGTTCGCGGCGCCCTGGACACCCAGGCCGTCAAGAACCGCAAGCAGGCTCGCAGCCGGTACGGCGCGAAGATGGAGAAGAAGTAATGCCTCGTAAGGGCCCCGCTCCCAAGCGCCCCGTCGTCGCAGACCCCGTCTACGGCGCCCCCATCGTCAGCCAGCTCGTCAACAAGATCCTCCTGGACGGCAAGAAGGGCCTCGCCGAGCGCATCGTCTACGGTGCCCTCGAGGGCGTCGCCGGCAAGAACGGCCAGGACGCGGTCGTCACCCTCAAGAAGGCGCTCGACAACGTCCGCCCGACCCTCGAGGTCCGCAGCCGCCGCGTCGGCGGCTCGACCTACCAGGTCCCGGTCGAGGTCAAGCCCCACCGCGCCAACACCCTCGCGCTCCGCTGGCTCACCAGCTACGCGAAGGCCCGTCGCGAGAAGACGATGACCGAGCGTCTCATGAACGAGATCCTCGACGCGTCGAACGGTCTGGGCGCCGCTGTCAAGCGTCGCGAGGACACCCACAAGATGGCCGAGTCGAACAAGGCCTTCGCGCACTACCGCTGGTAGCGCACCCCGCGGCCGCCTCCGGGCGACCGCGACCACCGGGCCCGCGGCGTCACCGCTGCGGGCCCGGTCCCGGCGGCGGATCGCCCGATCCCCGCGACCGGGCGACCGCCACCACCAGAATCCCAGCCATTCGGCCATGAACCCGGTGCGCTGGCTCCATCACCTATCGGAGGAACTCCGTGGCACAAGATGTGCTCACCGACCTGAACAAGGTCCGCAACATCGGCATCATGGCCCACATCGATGCCGGCAAGACCACCACCACCGAGCGCATCCTGTTCTACACGGGTATCACGCACAAGATCGGCGAGGTCCACGACGGCGCCGCGACGATGGACTGGATGGCGCAGGAGCAGGAGCGCGGCATCACGATCACGTCCGCCGCGACGACCTGCTTCTGGAACAAGAACCAGATCAACATCATCGACACCCCCGGTCACGTCGACTTCACGGTCGAGGTCGAGCGCTCGCTCCGCGTCCTCGACGGCGCCGTCGCCGTCTTCGACGGCAAGGAGGGCGTCGAGCCCCAGTCCGAGACCGTCTGGCGTCAGGCCGACAAGTACGACGTCCCGCGCATCTGCTTCGTCAACAAGATGGACAAGCTCGGCGCCGACTTCTACTACACGGTCGACACGATCATCAAGCGCCTCGGCGCGAAGCCGCTGGTCATCCAGCTGCCCATCGGCGCGGAGTCCTCCTTCGAGGGCGTCGTCGACCTGGTCGAGATGCGCGCGCTCACCTGGCGCGGCGACTCGAAGGGCGACGTCGCGCTCGGCGCGAAGTACGAGATCGAGGAGATCCCGGCCGACCTCGCCGACAAGGCGGCGGAGTACCGCGAGAAGCTCCTCGAGACCGTCGCGGAGACCTCCGACGAGCTGCTCGAGAAGTACTTCGGCGGCGAGGAGCTCACCGTCGCGGAGATCAAGGGCGCCATCCGCAAGATGACCGTCAACTCCGAGATCTACCCGGTGCTCTGCGGCTCGGCGTTCAAGAACCGCGGCGTCCAGCCGATGCTCGACGCTGTCGTGGACTACCTCCCCTCCCCGCTCGACGTCCCCGCCATCGAGGCGCACGACGTCCGCGACGAGGAGAAGGTCATCATGCGCCACGCGGACTCGACCGAGCCCTTCTCGGCGCTCGCGTTCAAGGTCGCCGTGCACCCGTTCTTCGGCCGCCTGACCTACGTCCGCGTCTACTCGGGCAAGCTCGACTCCGGCGCCCAGGTCATCAACTCGACCAAGGGCAAGAAGGAGCGCATCGGCAAGATCTTCCAGATGCACTCCAACAAGGAGAACCCGGTCGACTCGGTCACCGCCGGCCACATCTACGCCGTCATCGGCCTCAAGGACACCACCACCGGTGACACCCTGAGCGACCCGGCCGCGCAGGTCGTGCTCGAGTCGATGACCTTCCCGGAGCCCGTCATCGAGGTCGCCATCGAGCCCAAGACGAAGGCGGACCAGGAGAAGCTCGGCACCGCGATCCAGAAGCTCGCGGAGGAGGACCCCACCTTCCGCACCGAGCAGAACCAGGAGACCGGTCAGACGGTCATCAAGGGAATGGGCGAGCTGCACCTCGACATCCTGGTCGACCGCATGAAGCGCGAGTTCAACGTCGAGGCCAACGTGGGCAAGCCCCAGGTCGCGTACCGCGAGACGATCCGCCGCACGGTCGAGAAGTACGACTACACCCACAAGAAGCAGACGGGTGGCTCCGGCCAGTTCGCGAAGGTCCAGATCACCATCGAGCCGATGGAGGTCGAGGCCGACAAGACCTACGAGTTCGTCAACGGCGTCACCGGTGGCCGCGTCCCGCGCGAGTACATCCCCTCCGTCGACGCGGGCATCCGCGACGCCATGCAGGTCGGCGTGCTCGCCGGCTACCCCATGGTCGGCGTGAAGGCGACCCTGGTCGACGGAGCGGCGCACGACGTCGACTCCTCCGAGATGGCGTTCAAGATCGCCGGCTCGATCGCGTTCAAGGAGGCCTCGCGCAAGGCGCAGCCGGTCCTCCTCGAGCCGCTCATGGCCGTCGAGGTCCGTACTCCCGAGGAGTACATGGGCGACGTCATCGGCGACATCAACTCGCGTCGCGGGATGATCCAGTCGATGGAGGACGCCACCGGCATCAAGGTCATCCGGGCCAACGTCCCGCTGTCCGAGATGTTCGGCTACATCGGAGACCTGCGCTCGAAGACCTCGGGCCGCGCCGTCTACTCGATGACGTTCGAGACCTACGCCGAGGTCCCCAAGGCCGTGGCCGAGGAGATCGTCCAGAAGAACAAGGGCGAGTAGCTCCGCCCCTGGGCCGTCGCCGTTCCCCGGAACGGCGGCGGCCTGGTAGTGTCGTGCGGGTTTGCTGCCGAGTGCAGCGCGCCCCCTGTCGCAGCGGGACGGCCGCACGACCACTGCCGGTAACATACGTACACAAAACCCCCGCAAGTCCTCCTGTCCTCGTGCCGCCCCGTGCGGCCGCCCGGATGCGGATGCTTGCACCTAAGTCCTGAGGAGGACCCACAGTGGCTAAGGCCAAGTTCGAGCGGACCAAGCCGCACGTCAACATCGGAACCATCGGTCACGTCGACCACGGAAAGACCACGCTCACCGCGGCGATCTCGAAGGTTCTGGCGGACAAGTTCCCGTCCGCGACCAACGTCCAGCGTGACTTCGCGTCGATCGACTCCGCTCCCGAGGAGCGCCAGCGCGGCATCACGATCAACATCTCGCACGTCGAGTACGAGACGCCGAAGCGCCACTACGCGCACGTCGACGCCCCGGGTCACGCCGACTACATCAAGAACATGATCACCGGCGCGGCCCAGATGGACGGCGCGATCCTCGTGGTCGCCGCCACCGACGGCCCGATGGCTCAGACCCGTGAGCACGTCCTCCTCGCCAAGCAGGTCGGCGTCCCCTACCTCCTCGTCGCGCTGAACAAGGCCGACATGGTGGACGACGAGGAGATCCTGGAGCTCGTCGAGCTCGAGGTCCGCGAGCTCCTCTCGTCGCAGGGCTTCCCCGGCGACGACGCCCCCGTCGTGCGCGTCTCCGGCCTCAAGGCCCTCGAGGGCGACGACACCTGGACCCAGTCGATCCTCGACCTGATGGACGCGGTCGACGAGTCCATCCCGGACCCGGTGCGCGACAAGGACAAGCCGTTCCTCATGCCGATCGAGGACGTCTTCACGATCACCGGTCGTGGAACCGTCGTCACCGGCCGTGCGGAGCGTGGAACCCTCGCTCTGAACTCCGAGGTCGAGATCGTCGGCATCCGCCCGACGCAGAAGACCACGGTCACCGGAATCGAGATGTTCCACAAGCAGCTCGACGAGGCCTGGGCCGGCGAGAACTGCGGTCTGCTCCTCCGCGGCACCAAGCGCGAGGACGTCGAGCGCGGCCAGGTCGTCGTCAAGCCGGGTTCGGTCACGCCGCACACGGACTTCGAGGGCACCGCGTACATCCTGTCCAAGGATGAGGGTGGGCGTCACAACCCGTTCTACGCGAACTACCGTCCGCAGTTCTACTTCCGCACCACCGACGTCACCGGCGTCATCACGCTGCCCGAGGGCACCGAGATGGTCATGCCCGGCGACACCACCGACATGACGGTCGCGCTGATCCAGCCGATCGCCATGGAGGAGGGCCTCGGCTTCGCCATCCGTGAGGGTGGACGCACCGTGGGTGCCGGTACGGTCACCAAGATCATCAAGTAGGTCCGTCCTACCGATCTCTCGAGAGGGGTCGTCCGCTTCGGCGGGCGGCCCCTCTCGTCGTTCCCGGGGACGCCCGGCTAGCGTGGCCGCATGCCCTTCGTGAAGAGCGACCCCCGTGCCCTCCCGCAGTTCTTCGAGTGGGAGGCGGCCGGCCTGGACTGGCTGCGCGCGGCGGACGGCGGTGCGCGCTGTGTCGGGGTGGAGAGGGTGTCGCCCGGGCGCATCGAGCTGGAGGAGATCCGCTCCGCGCGACCCTCCGCCGAGTCGGCTCGGGCCTTCGGCGCCGCGCTCGCCCGGACGCACGACGCCGGAGCCGCGGCCTTCGGAGCGCCGCCCCCGGGATGGACCGGCCCCGCCTACATCGGCCGCCGCGGGATGCCGTGCCGCCCGGACGACTCGTGGGGGCGCTTCTACGCGGAGCAGCGGGTGCGGCCGTTCCTCGGCCCCGCCGTGGAGGCGGGCAACCTCACGGCAGCCGAGTCGCGGCTCGTCGAGCAGGCTCTGGACCGGGTGGCGACCGGAGCCTTCGACGACGGTGCGGGGCCCGCCAGGATCCACGGGGACCTCTGGACCGGCAACGTGCTCTGGTCGGCGGACGGCGCCGTCCTGATCGACCCCGCCGCTCACGGGGGACACCGCGAGACCGATCTGGCGATGCTGGCCCTCTTCGGTGCTCCGCACCTCGACGCCGTCCTCGAGGGCTACCGCGAGCAGCATCCGCTGGGGGCCGGCTACGAGGAGCGGGTGCCACTCCACCAGCTGCACCCGCTCGCCGTCCACGCCGCCGGTCACGGTCCCTCCTACGGCCGCGCCCTGGCAGACGCAGCGGAGCAGGTGATCGCACTGGCCGGCTGACCGGCGCGCCCGCACCGTTCCCCCAGCCGGGAGCGCCACACTGAGGCACGCGCCGCCCTGTGCGCGTTTACAAGGAGGCATCATCGTGGATCTCGGGAAGCTCGGACGCCAGGCCGGCGAACTGCTCAACAGCCGGAAGGCCCAGGACGCGTTGCGGAGCGAGAAGGCCGAGCAGGTCTCCGACCAGACCCTCGAGAAGGCGGGCGAGATCGCCAGCCGCCTCACCAACGGCAAGTACGACGACCGCATCGAGGACCTGAAGCGCCAGGCCGACAAGCGGATCGGCAACGAGTAGCGGCTGCCGTCCGACTGCTCCTCCCCGCCGTCAAGCGGGTGCGGGCCTCGGATCCGCCGTCCTATCGTCGGATCGATGGCTGACACTCGCGCGCAACGACTCCGCAGGACCGATTCGAGCGGGCGCGGCTACACCCGGGTGCGCGCGGGCTCCGGCTTCAGCTACCGCGACCCGAAGGGCGCGACCGTCGCCGACAAGGAGCTGCGCGCGCGCTTCGACCGTCTCGGCATCCCGCCGGCCTGGACGGACGTCTGGATCGCCCCGTATCCCAACGGGCACATCCAGGCCACCGGCGTCGACTCCGCCGGCCGCCGCCAGTACATCTACCATCCGACCTGGCGCGAGCAGAAGGACCGGATCAAGTTCGACCGGGCGCTGCGGCTCGCGGAGGCCCTGCCCGGGGCGCGCCGGGCCGTGACCATCGCCCTCCGCTCGGACGGCCCAAGCCGCGAGCGCGCGCTGGCCACCGCCTTCCGGATGCTCGACACCGGATCGCTCCGCGTCGGCAGCGAGAGGTACGCGAAGGAGCACGGCAGCATCGGCCTCTCGACGCTCCTGTGCGCGCACGCCACGACCCACGGGGACCGGGTCGCCCTCGCCTTCCCCGGGAAGAGCCATCAGGCGTGGACGAGCGAGATCCTCGACCACGACCTCTCGCGCGTCGTCCGTGCTCTCAAGCGTCGCGGGCCGAACGCCCGCCTGCTCGCCTGGAAGGACGGGCGGGAGTGGCGGCCGATCTCGGCGCCCGAGATCAACGACTACGTGCGCGAGCGCGCCGGCGACGACTTCACGGCGAAGGACTTCCGCACTCTGCACGGCACGGTCGCGGCCGCGCTGAGCCTGGCGAAGTCGGGCCCGCAGGCCACGCAGCGCGCTCGGAACTCCGCGATCGCCCAGGCGATGCGCGACGCCTCGGACGTGCTCGGGAACACGCCGACGGTCGCCCGCGCCAGCTACGTCGACCCGCGGCTGCTGGACCACTTCCGCGCCGGCGAGACCATCGACGCGTCGCGCCCCGCGTCGGCCGAGACCGCCGTCCGGGCACTGCTCTTCGAGTAGCGGGGGAGGCGCTCCGACCCGCGCTGCTGCTCGGAACGACCGGCTCCCCAGGGCCGTCACGACGTGCTCGCGGAGGAGCCCTCCGGCGCGACACGCCCGGGTTGCAGGGGTGGGGCATCTGTGGGAGACTCTTCTAGTTCAAAATTTCCTCTCGGGCGGCGTGCTGCTCGGAGGGGGACACTGCCAGGCAGTGCCGAGACGGCATCGCGGAGGCTCGACCCGAGAGGGCGGCCACGCGGATGCGACGTCGAGGCGGCGGGTAGCAGAACGACAACAACCGACATCTCAACGGGTTCTCCGTGCGTCGTGCGTTCTGTACGCCGATCGGAGCGCCCCAGGGGTGCGGTGCTTTTGACAGAAGAACACTGGTTGCACTTTTCCGGGTCACCGGAGTTCCTTCGCGAGCGCGTCCAATGCGAGACGAGTCCGGCTCCGGCCGGGGGAGTCGCGTACGACGCAATAACAAGAGAGTGAGAGATCACACATGGCGGGACAGAAGATCCGCATCCGACTGAAGTCGTACGACCACGAGGTCATCGACACGTCGGCGCGCAAGATCGTCGACACGGTCACCCGTGCCGGTGCAACGGTGGTCGGCCCCGTGCCGCTGCCGACCGAGAAGAACGTGGTCTGCGTGATCCGTTCTCCCCACAAGTACAAGGACAGCCGCGAGCACTTCGAGATGCGCACCCACAAGCGCCTCATCGACATCATCGACCCGACGCCCAAGGCCGTCGACTCGCTCATGCGCCTCGACCTGCCGGCCGACGTCAACATCGAGATCAAGCTCTAAGGAGGAGTGCCACCATGTCTGTCACTGTTTCCCCCACGCTGAAGACCAGCAAGGGCCTCCTCGGCACCAAGCTCGGAATGACCCAGGTCTGGGACGAGAACAACAAGCTCGTGCCGGTCACCGTCATCGAGATCAGCCCCAACGTCGTGACCCAGGTCCGCACGGAGGAGAAGGACGGCTACACCGCCGTCCAGCTCGCCGCCGGTGCGATCGACCCGCGCAAGGTGAACAAGCCCGCCGCCGGTCACTTCGACGCCGCGGGCGTCACCCCCCGCCGCCACCTCACCGAGGTCCGCACCTCCGACGCCGCCGACTACTCGGCCGGCCAGGAGCTGACCGTGGACGCCGTCTTCGAGGCCGGCACCAAGGTCGACGTCGTCGGCACCAGCAAGGGCAAGGGCTTCGCCGGTGTCATGAAGCGCCACAACTTCAAGGGCGTCTCGGCTTCGCACGGTTCGCACCGCAACCACCGCAAGCCCGGCTCCATCGGCGCCTCCTCGACCCCCAGCCGTGTCTTCAAGGGCATGCGCATGGCCGGTCGCATGGGTGGCGAGCGCGTCACCGTGCTCAACCTCAAGGTGCACTCCGTCGACGCCGAGAAGGGCCTGCTGCTCGTCAAGGGCGCCGTCCCCGGTGCCCGCGGTCGCCTCGTGTTCGTTCGCAACGCCGTGAAGGGAGCGTAGTTCCATGGCTACCTCTGTCGACATCATCGACGTCAAGGGCCAGAAGGCGGGCTCGGTCGAGCTCCCCGCCGCGCTCTTCGACGTCCAGACCAACATCCCCCTCATCCACCAGGTCGTCGTGGCCCAGCTCGCCGCGGCGCGCCAGGGAACCCACAAGACGAAGAACCGCGGTGAGGTCTCCGGAGCCGGTCGCAAGCCGTTCAAGCAGAAGGGAACCGGTCGCGCTCGTCAGGGCTCGATCCGCGCCCCGCACATGACCGGCGGTGGCGTGGTCCACGGACCGACCCCCCGCAGCTACGCGCAGCGCACCCCCAAGAAGATGATCGCCGCGGCTCTGCTCGGTGCTCTCTCGGACCGCGCCCGCGGTGCCCGCATCCACGTGGTCGAGTCCCTCGCCCTCGGCGACACCCCCCGGACCAAGGACGTCCTCGTCCTGCTCGACGCCCTCTCGGTGTCGCGCAACGTCCTCGTGGTGCTCGAGCGCGACGACTACATCGCCGAGCTCTCGCTCCGCAACGTGCCGTTCGTGCACATCCTGCCGGCCGACCAGCTCAACGCGTACGACGTGCTCGTCTCCGACGACATCGTGTTCTCGAAGGGCGCGCTCGACGCGTTCATCGCGGCCAAGTCGGGCGTCGAGTCCAACAAGGAAGAGGTGAACGCATGAGCCAGTCCGCCGCGTTCAACAAGGACCCCCGCGACGTCATCATCTCCCCGGTGGTCTCGGAGAAGTCCTACGGCCTGATCGACGAGGGCAAGTACACCTTCGTGGTCGACCCGCGTTCGAACAAGACCGAGATCAAGCTCGCCATCGAGAAGATCTTCGGCGTCGAGGTCGCGTCGATCAACACGCTGAACCGCCAGGGCAAGACCCGCCGCACGAAGTTCGGCACCGGCAAGCGCAAGGACACCAAGCGCGCGATCGTCACGCTGAAGTCCGGCTCCATCGACATCTTCACGAGCGTCGGCTGAGCCGAAGAAGCGTAGAGGAAACAGACAATGGCTATTCGTAAGTACAAGCCCACGACCCCCGGTCGCCGCGGCTCCAGCGTTGCCGACTTCGCCGAGATCACCCGCTCGACGCCCGAGAAGTCGCTCCTGCGCCCGCTGTCCAAGACCGGTGGCCGCAACAACTCCGGCCGCATCACGACGCGTCACATCGGCGGTGGCCACAAGCGCCAGTACCGTCTGATCGACTTCCGTCGCAACGACAAGGACGGCGTCAACGCCAAGGTCGCTCACATCGAGTACGACCCCAACCGCACGGCGCGCATCGCGCTGCTCCACTTCGTGGACGGCACCAAGCGCTACATCCTGGCCCCGAACAAGCTCTCGCAGGGCGACGTCGTGGAGTCGGGCGCCGGCGCCGACATCAAGCCCGGCAACAACCTGCCGCTGCGCAACATTCCGACCGGTACGGTCATCCACGCCATCGAGATCAAGCCGGGAGGCGGCGCCAAGCTCGCCCGCTCGGCCGGCACCTCGGTCCGCCTCGTCGCCAAGGACGGCCCCTACGCGCAGCTCCGCCTGCCGTCGGGCGAGATCCGCAACGTCGACGCGCGCTGCCGCGCCACGATCGGCGAGGTCGGCAACGCCGAGCAGTCGAACATCAACTGGGGCAAGGCCGGCCGCATGCGCTGGAAGGGCGTCCGCCCGACTGTCCGCGGTGTCGCGATGAACCCGGTCGACCACCCGCACGGTGGTGGAGAGGGCAAGACCTCCGGTGGACGCCACCCGGTCAGCCCGTGGGGTCAGTCCGAGGGACGCACCCGTCGCCCCAACAAGGAGAGCGACAAGCTCATCGTTCGCCGCCGCACCGCCGGTAAGAAGCGCAAGTAGGAGTTGTAGAAGATGCCTCGCAGTCTCAAGAAGGGCCCCTTCGTTGACGACCACCTGCTCCGCAAGGTGTTCACGGCCAACGAAGCCGGCAACAAGAACGTCATCAAGACCTGGTCGCGCCGTTCGATGATCATCCCGGCGATGCTGGGTCACACCATCGCGGTCCACGACGGTCGCAAGCACATCCCCGTGTTCGTGACCGAGACCATGGTCGGCCACAAGCTCGGCGAGTTCGCCCCCACTCGGACCTTCCGCGGTCACGAGAAGGACGACAAGAAGGGCCGTCGCCGCTGACGCGGCGACGAGAAGGAGGAGAGAAATGGTGGAGTCGATCGCACGCGTGCGACACATCCGCGTCACCCCCCAGAAGGCTCGCCGTGTCGTGAACCTGATCCGCGGGAAGCAGGCTCAGGAGGCACTGGCCATCCTGAAGTTCGCGCCGCAGGGTGCGTCCGAGCCCGTCTACAAGCTCGTCGCCTCGGCGATGGCCAACGCTCGCGTCAAGGCCGATGCCTCGAACGAGTACCTCGACGACCAGGACCTGATCGTGTCCCGCGCCTTCGTCGATGAGGGAACCACCCTCAAGCGATTCCAGCCCCGTGCTCAGGGTCGTGCCTTCCGCATCAACAAGCGCACCAGCCACATCACCGTCGTGCTGGCCACTCCTGAGGAGGGGACCAAGTAATGGGTCAGAAAGTAAACCCCTACGGTTTCCGTCTGGGAATCACCACCGACCACGTGTCGCGCTGGTTCTCCGACAGCACCAAGAAGGGCCAGCGGTACAGCGACTACCTCGCCGAGGACGTCAAGATCCGCCGACTCCTCGCCACGCAGCTCGACCGTGCGGGCGTCGCCCGCATCGAGATCGAGCGCACCCGTGACCGCGTCCGCGTCGACATCCACACCGCCCGCCCGGGCATCGTGATCGGCCGCCGCGGCGCCGAGGCCGAGCGCATCCGCGCCGACCTCGAGAAGCTCACGGGCAAGCAGATCCAGCTGAACATCCTCGAGGTCAAGAACCCCGAGGCCGAGGCTCAGCTGGTCGCCCAGGGCATCGCCGAGCAGCTCTCCGCCCGCGTGGCCTTCCGCCGCGCGATGCGCAAGGGCCTGCAGGGCGCCCAGCGCGCCGGCGCCAAGGGCGTCCGCATCCAGGTCTCCGGCCGCCTCGGCGGCGCCGAGATGAGCCGCTCGGAGTTCTACCGCGAGGGACGCGTGCCGCTGCACACCCTCCGCGCGAACATCGACTACGGCTTCTACGAGGCGAAGACCACCTTCGGCCGCATCGGCGTGAAGGTCTGGATCTACAAGGGCGACATCACCAACAAGGAGCTCGCCCGCGAGCAGGCGAACAGCAAGTCGTCGCGCCCCGAGCGCAGCGACCGTCCGCGCCGTGCACCCCGCCAGCAGAGCGAGGCGCCCGTCGCAGCAGGAGTTGAGGCATAACCATGTTGATTCCGCGTCGAGTCAAGCACCGCAAGCAGCACCACCCGGGCCGGTCCGGCCAGGCCACCGGTGGCACCAAGGTGTCGTTCGGTGAGTTCGGCATCCAGGCCCTCACCCCCGCCTACGTGACCAACCGTCAGATCGAGTCCGCTCGTATCGCGATGACGCGTCACATCAAGCGCGGCGGAAAGGTGTGGATCAACATCTACCCCGACCGTCCGCTCACCAAGAAGCCCGCCGAGACCCGCATGGGTTCCGGTAAGGGCTCGCCGGAGTGGTGGGTCGCGAACGTCAAGCCGGGTCGCGTCCTCTTCGAGGTCGCCGGCGTCGACGAGCAGCTCGCTCGCGAGGCCATGACCCGTGCCATCCACAAGCTGCCCCTCAAGGCACGCATCATCAAGCGCGAGGAGGGAGACGCGTAATGGCGATCGGATCCAAGGAGCTCGCCCCCGCCGAGCTCGACACCTACGAGGACGAGCGTCTCGTCACCGAGCTGAAGAAGGCCAAGGAGGAGCTGTTCAACCTCCGCTTCCAGTCGGCCACCGGTCAGCTGGACACCAACGGCCGCCTGCGTGCCGTCAAGCGCGACATCGCCCGCATCTACACGGTCATCCGTGAGCGCGAGCTGGGCATCCGCGCCACCCCCGCACCCGTCGAGGCCCCGGCCAAGGCGGAGAAGAAGCCGAAGACCAAGAAGGCCGCCAAGGCCGAGGTCGAGGCGACCGAGTCGAACGAGGAGGCCAAGTAATGGCAACCGTCAATGACAGCGCCGGCCACGAGTCGGCCGCCCACGACGTGAAGGAGGCGGGCGCTCGCGGATACCGCAAGACCCGTCGCGGCTACGTCACCAGCGACAAGATGGACAAGACCATCGTCGTCGAGGTCGAGGACCGGGTGAAGCACCCGCTGTACGGCAAGGTCATCCGCCGTACGTCCAAGGTCAAGGTCCACGACGAGCTGAACTCCGCCGGCATCGGCGACTCCGTCGTCATCAGCGAGACCCGTCCCCTCAGCGCCACCAAGCGCTGGCGCCTGGTCGAGATCCTCGAGAAGGCCAAGTAGGCCGCGGCCTACTTGAGTTAGCAGGAGAGACACATGCTTCAGCAAGAATCCCGAGTCAAGGTCGCCGACAACACCGGCGCCAAGATGCTCCTCACCATCCGCGTCCTCGGAGGCTCCGGCCGCCGCTACGCGGGCCTCGGTGACATCATCGTCGCCACCGTCAAGGACGCGATCCCCGGTGGCAACGTGAAGAAGGGCGACGTGGTCAAGGCCGTCATCGTCCGCACCATCAAGCAGACCCGTCGCGCCGACGGCTCGTACATCAAGTTCGACGAGAACGCCGCCGTCATCCTCAAGAACGACGGGGACCCCCGTGGCACCCGCATCTTCGGACCGGTCGGTCGCGAGCTCCGCGACAAGAAGTTCATGAAGATCGTCTCGCTGGCACCGGAGGTTATCTAGTCATGGCCAAGATCAAGAAGGGTGACCTCGTCCAGGTCATCTCGGGCGCTACCCAGGCCCGCGGCGGAGACCGCGGCAAGCAGGGCAAGGTCCTCGAGGTGCTGGTCGAGCGCAACCGCGTCGTCGTCGAGGGCGTGAACTTCGTCAAGAAGCACGTCCGCGTCGGCCAGACGCAGCGCGGCTCGAAGGAGGGCGGCATCGAGACCGTCGAGGCCTCGATCCACATCTCCAACGTCGCGCTCGTCGACCCGAAGACCAAGAAGCCGACCCGGGTCGGCCACCGCAACGTGGCCGTCACCAAGGACGGCGTGACCAAGACCGTTCGCGTGCGCTACGCGAAGGCGTCGGGTGAGGAACTGTAATGACTGACACCACCGCAGTGGCTGCGAAGGTTCAGCCGCGGCTCAAGGCCAAGTACCAGGCCGACATCATCCCCGCTCTCAAGGAGCAGTTCGGCTTCGGCAACGTCCACCAGGTCCCCGGCCTGGTCAAGGTCGTCGTCAACACCGGTGTCGGTGAGGCCGCCCGCGACGGCAAGATCATCGACGGCGCGGTCAAGGACCTCACCGCCATCACCGGTCAGAAGCCGCAGGTCACCAAGGCCCGCAAGTCCATCGCGCAGTTCAAGCTGCGCGAGGGTCAGGCCATCGGCGCTCACGTCACCCTCCGGGGCGACCGCGCCTGGGAGTTCCTGGACCGCCTGCTCTCGGTGGCGCTGCCCCGCATCCGCGACTTCCGCGGGCTGTCGGACCGCCAGTTCGACGGCAACGGCAACTACACCTTCGGCATCACGGAGCAGTCGATCTTCCACGAGATCGACCAGGACCGCATCGACCGCGTCCGCGGCTTCGACGTGACCGTCGTGACCACCGCCAAGACCGACGACGAGGGTCGCGCGCTGCTCAAGCAGCTCGGCTTCCCGTTCAAGTCGTCGGACAACGCGTAAGCAGCAAGCCTCGAGGCCGGGGGACGGTGAGAACCGCCCTCCGGCCTCGTCGTGCGTCCGCCGCCGGACCGGTCCGTCCGGAGCGGGCGGCGGGCGCCACGCGGGATCCCCGGATCCCGTGCACGATCGGCCCTCGACCGCAGGACCTCGGCCATGTAGCATGGCTCGTTGGCCTGCGTTCGCGCGGCCGCATGGGCGTCGACGTCGTCGGCGCCGTCCCACACCACAGGTCGTCACTCTTGTAAAGGGTGCCGAAACCAGGCGAGAAAGGCACCATCAGCCATGACCATGACTGATCCGGTCGCAGATCTGCTGACCAGAATCCGTAACGCGAACTCCGCGCACCACGACTCCATCACCCTCCCGGGCTCGAAGCTCAAGGCGAACATCGCCGAGATCCTCAAGACCGAGGGCTACATCGCCGACTGGAAGGTCGAGGAGGCGCGCGTCGGCACGACGCTCTCCATCTCCCTCAAGTACGGCCCGAACCGCGAGCGCTCGATCGCCGGCATCAAGCGGGTCTCGAAGCCCGGACTCCGCGTGTACGCGAAGTCGGCCGAGATCCCCACCGTGCTCGGCGGCCTCGGCGTCGCCATCCTGTCCACCTCGAGCGGTCTCCTGACCGACCGCCAGGCCGAGAAGAAGGGCGTGGGTGGGGAAGTCCTCGCCTACGTGTGGTAACCCCTCATGTCGCGTATTGGAAGACTCCCCATCGAGATCCCGGCGGGCGTCGACGTCTCCGTCGCCGGATCCGCTGTGACCGTCAAGGGCCCCAAGGGCGAGCTGACCGTCTCGGTCGCCAGCCCCATCCAGGTGTCCGTCGAGAACGGCCAGGTGCTGGTCTCGCGTCCCGATGACGAGCGCGAGTCGCGCTCGCTCCACGGCCTCACCCGCACGCTCATCGCGAACGACATCATCGGTGTCACGCAGGGCTACTCCAAGGGCCTCGAGGTCGTCGGAACCGGTTACCGCGTGCTGGCGAAGGGCTCGGACATCGAGTTCGCGCTCGGCTTCTCGCACCCGGTCGTCGTCACCCCGCCCGCGGGCATCTCGTTCACGGTCGAGGGCAACAACAAGCTCACCGTGCACGGCATCTCGAAGCAGGCCGTCGGTGAGGTGGCCGCCAACATTCGTAAGATCCGCAAGCCCGAGCCCTACAAGGGCAAGGGCGTGCGCTACGCCGGCGAGGTCGTTCGCCGCAAGGCCGGAAAGAGCGGTAAGTGATCATGGGACTCGGAACCAGAGGAAAGAGCAAGTCCGCTGCGCGCGGTCGTCGTCACGACCGTCTGCGCAAGAAGGTCGTCGGATCCGCCGAGCGCCCCCGCCTCGTCGTCAACCGCTCGGCCCGCCACGTCTTCGTGCAGGTCGTCGACGACGCTCAGGGCCGCACCCTCGCGTCGGCGTCGACCCTCGAGGCCGACCTGCGCGTGTTCGACGGCGACAAGACCGCCAAGGCCCGCAAGGTCGGCGAGCTCGTCGCCGAGCGCGCCAAGAACGCCGGTGTCGAGGCGGTCGTCTTCGACCGCGGAGGCAACAAGTACGCCGGTCGCGTCGCCGCGATCGCCGATGGAGCACGAGAGGCAGGGCTCAACCTGTGAGCGCCGCAGAGAACAAGGAACCCGAGGTCGCCGCTGTGTCGGAGGCCCCCGTCGAGACCGCTGCGTCCACGCAGCCGCAGCAGGAGGCTCGTGAGCCCCGCCGCGGCGGCCGCGACCGCAACCAGGGTGGCCGCGACCGCGGTGGCCGTGACGCCGAGAAGAGCCAGTTCCTCGAGCGCGTCGTGACCATCAACCGCGTGTCGAAGGTCGTCAAGGGCGGTCGTCGCTTCAGCTTCACCGCGCTCGTGGTCGTCGGAGACGGCAACGGACTGGTGGGCGTCGGCTACGGCAAGGCCCGCGAGGTCCCGACCGCCATCTCCAAGGGCGTCGAGGAGGCGAAGAAGAACTTCTTCCGCGTCCCCCGCGTCGCCTCGACCATCCCGCACCCCGTCCAGGGTGAGGCCGCCGCCGGTGTGGTGCTCCTGCGCCCCGCCGCCGCGGGTACCGGTGTCATCGCCGGCGGTCCCGTCCGCGCCGTCCTCGAGTGCGCCGGCATCCACGACGTCCTGAGCAAGTCGCTCGGCTCGTCGAACACCATTAACATCGTCCACGCGACCGTCGAGGCTCTGAAGCAGCTCGAGGAGCCGCGCGCCGTCGCCGCTCGTCGTGGTCTCGACTTCGACCAGGTCGCGCCGGCACGTCTCGTCCGTGCCGAGGCCGACGCCCTCGCCGCCGCGTCCAACGCGAAGGCAGGTGCCTGATGGCCCAGCTCAAGGTGACCCAGATCAAGTCGAAGGTCAGCGAGAAGCAGTACCAGCGCGACACGCTGCGCTCGCTCGGCCTCAGGAAGATCGGTCAGAGCGTCGTCCGCGAGGACAACGCCCAGAACCGCGGATACGTGAAGACCGTCGCCCACCTGGTGAAGGTCGAGGAGATTGACTAATGGCTGAGACGAAGAAGGCCGCCGCCGCGGAGTCCACGACTCCCGCGCAGGCGACCACCACGAAGGGCGCGGCGGCGCCGGCGACCAAGGAGCACGTGCTCAAGGTCCACCACCTCCGCCCCGCTGCCGGAGCCAAGAAGGCCAAGACCCGCGTGGGTCGCGGTGAGGGCTCCAAGGGAAAGACCGCTGGTCGCGGCACCAAGGGCACCAAGGCCCGCTACCAGGTGCGCGTCGGCTTCGAGGGTGGGCAGATGCCGCTGCACATGCGCACCCCGAAGCTCCGCGGCTTCAAGAACCCGTTCCGGGTCGAGTACCAGGTCGTGAACCTGTCCGCTCTCGCGGAGCTCTACCCCCAGGGCGGCGACGTCACCATCGGCGACCTGGTCGCCAAGGGTGCTGTCCGCAAGAACGAGAAGGTCAAAGTCCTCGGGGACGGCGACATTGCGGTTAAGCTGAACGTCGCGGTCGACAAGGTCTCCAGCTCTGCCGAGCAGAAGATCGTCGCTGCGGGCGGATCCATCAAGTAGCACCAGCAGCTTGTCGGTCGAGCTTGCCACGCCGACTCCCTCCGGGAGCGCGTGGCAAGCTCGACCTGTATCCCGCACCACAGAATTGAGCAGGAGACCTTAGGTAGTGTTTGGCGCCGTTGCGCGGATCTTCCGCACCCCCGACCTCCGCCGCAAGATCGGCTTCACCCTCGCGATCGTGGCGATCTTCCGGCTGGGATCCTTCATCCCTGCTCCGTTCGTCGACTTCAGCGCCGTGCAGGCCTGTCTCGCCGGCAACCAGGGCACCTCGGGTCTCTACGAGCTCGTGAACCTCTTCAGCGGTGGAGCACTGCTCCAGCTGTCGATCTTCGCGCTCGGGATCATGCCGTACATCACGGCGTCGATCATCGTGCAGCTGCTGCGCGTGGTCATCCCTCACTTCGAGACCCTGTACAAGGAGGGGCAGTCCGGTCAGGGCAAGCTCACCCAGTACACGCGGTACCTCACCATCGCGCTCGGCGTCCTCCAGTCGACGACGCTGATCACCGTCGCCCGCTCGGGCGCCCTCTTCGGCAACTCCGGCGTCCCGGAGTGCTCGGCGCTCATCATCACCGACGAGTGGTACTCCATCCTCCTCATGGTCATCACCATGACTGCGGGCACCGGGATCATCATGTGGATGGGCGAGCTCATCACCGAGCGCGGCATCGGCAACGGCATGTCGCTGCTGATCTTCACCTCGATCGCCGCCCAGTTCCCCACCTCCCTGTGGTCGATCGCGCAGTCGCGCGGCTTCGAGACCTTCCTCCTCGTCCTCGGCGTGGGCCTCGTGCTCGTGGTCGCCGTGGTCTTCGTGGAGCAGTCGCAGCGGCGGATCCCCGTGCAGTACGCCAAGCGGATGGTCGGCCGCCGCACCTACGGCGGCAACAACACCTACATCCCGATCAAGGTCAACATGGCCGGCGTCGTGCCCGTCATCTTCGCCTCGTCGCTGCTGTACCTGCCCGCGCTCATCGCGCAGTTCAACCAGCCCGCCGCTGGCCAGGAGGCCCCGGTCTGGGTCACCTGGATCACGAACTACCTCACCAAGGGCGATCACCCGCTCTACATGGCGCTGTACTTCCTCCTGATCGTGGGCTTCACCTACTTCTACGTCGCGATCACCTTCAACCCGGACGAGGTCGCCGACAACATGAAGCGCTACGGCGGCTTCATCCCCGGCATCCGCGCCGGCCGCCCGACCGCCGAGTACCTCAACTACGTGCTCACCCGGGTGACGCTGCCCGGATCGGTCTACCTCGGCCTCATCGCGCTCGTGCCCCTCGTGGCCCTCGCGCTGGTCGGTGCGAACCAGAACTTCCCCTTCGGCGGCACGTCCATCCTGATCATCGTCGGAGTCGGCCTGGAGACGGTGAAGCAGATCGACTCCCAGCTGCAGCAGCGCCACTACGAAGGACTCCTCCGATGACGTCGCATCCGATCGGCTTCCGTCTCCTGCTGATCGGCCCTCCCGGCGCAGGCAAGGGGACCCAGGCCGCTCGGCTGAGCGACATCCTCCGGGTGCCCGCCATCTCGACCGGGGACATCTTCCGCGCGAACGTCGCCAACGAGACCGAGCTCGGTCTCCAGGCGAAGGCCTACCTCGACAACGGGCGCTACGTGCCGGACGAGCTGACCAACGCGATCGTGCACGACCGCCTCCAGGAGGCGGACGCGTCGACCGGGTTCCTGCTCGACGGCTACCCGCGCACCACGGAGCAGGTCGACGAGCTCGACCGCATCCTCGCCGCGGACGACAACCGGCTCGACGCGGTCGTCCAGCTGACGGCCGATCCCGACGAGGTCGTCGGCCGCCTGCTCAAGCGCTCGCTCGAGCAGGGGCGCAGCGACGACACCGAGGACGTCATCCGGCGCCGACTCGCGCTCTACGAGGAGCAGACCGCTCCGCTCATCGACGTCTATGCGGCCCGCGGGCTCGTGGTCGTGGTCGACGGCCTCGGGCCGGTCGACGAGGTGACCGAGCGGATCGTCGTCGCCCTCGAGGGCCACCGCGTGGGCCGCCTCGACACCCCGGCCGCCTGAGCCGTGGCGTTCCGCTCCTCGCTCTACAAGACGCCCGCGCAGCTGCGGTCGATGCTCGCTCCGGGCCTCGCCACGGCCGCCTCGCTCGATGCGGTCCGCGCGGCGATCCGCCCGGGCGTCACCACGCTCGAGCTCGACGCGATCGCCGAGTCGGCGATCGTCGCACTCGGCGGCCACTCGAACTTCCAGCTCGTCCCGGGCTACCGGCACACGATCTGCGCCTCGGTCAACGACGAGGTGGTCCACGGCATCCCCGGCGGGCGCGTGCTCGAGCCGGGCGACCTGGTCTCCATCGACAGCGGCGCCGAGATCGACGGCTGGAACGGCGACTCCGCGATGACGGTGGTCCTGCCCGATCCCTCCCGCCCGGAGGAGGTCGCGGCACGCGCCGAGCTCTCGCGGGTGACCGAGGGATCCCTGTGGCGGGGGATCGCCGCCCTCGCCTCCGCCCGCCATCTCAACGAGGTCGGCGCGGCGATCGAGGAGTACATCGAGGACGAGGCCGAGCGCTCGGGCCGCGTCTACGGCATCCTCACCGACTACATCGGCCACGGCATCGGGCGCACCATGCACGAGGCTCCGCCGGTCTTCAACTACCGGGTGCGCCAGCGCGGCCCCGAGGTGAAGCCGGGACTCGTCGTCGCGATCGAGCCGATGGTCACCGCGGGCAGCGCCGAGACCTTCGTCCGCGAGGACGAGTGGACGGTCGCGACCGAGGACAGCAGCATGGCCGCCCACTGGGAGCACTCCGTCGCCGTGCACCACGACGGCATCTGGGTCACCACGCTCGCCGACGGCGGCGCGGCCGGCCTCGCCCCCTACGGGATCGTGCCGACGCCCTTCGCCTAGAGGCCCCAACGCGGAGCTCCTCCGATCCGATGCGGAGGAGGCTCCTCGTGGCCTCTCGCGCCCGGCGGGGGTGCGTCGGGCGCCCACGAAGCGCGGGAGCGGGAGGACGACAGCGCCCTCCGGCTCCACCCGGAGTGCGGGTGTCGGCTAGCTGTCGATCACCCGCACCAGCTCCTCGATGAAGCCGCCGAAGTCCGTGGAGCGCCGGATGAGGCGCTGCACCTCCGCCCGGTCGGCGAACACCTCGACGAACTGGTCGAACACCGACTGGAAGGTGCTGCGGCCGGCCGAGGCGAACGCGATCATCGCGATCACGTTCACCCGCTGCTCGCCCCACTCCATCGCGGTGTCGTTCACGACGATCGCGATGGAGGTGCGGCGGGCGCTCATCGCCATCGCGTGCGGGACCGCGAGGTTGTCGGTGAACGCCGTGGAGCTCATCCGCTCGCGCTCGATGGCGCCGTCGACGTAGTCCTCGTCGATGATGCCGCCGGCGATCATCCGCTCGCCCAGCATCCGGATCATCGCCGCCTCGTCGCGCGCGTGCACGTTGCGGAAGAACAGCTCCTCGTCGAAGAACTGCAGCAGCTCGTCCTTGATCTGCGCGCGGCGGCGGTGCCGGCGGACGCGGGCGATGGCCCGGCGCACCGTCTCGACGTCGTGGTCGGTGAGGAACGGCTGCACGACCACGACGTCGTCTGACGCGGGGCGCTCGTCGATCGTGGTGATCACGAGGTCGGCGGTGAGCCGGTCCCAGTCGACGTCGCTCCGCGTGATCAGCGAGCGCACCTCCACCTCGGTGCCGAGCGAGCGCTCGACGCGCAGGCGCAGCATGTGAGCGAGGTCGTAGTAGTTGGGGCAGACGATCACGCAGGACAGACGCTCCTCCCGCCGGGACACCCGCTCGAGGAACGAGCCGACGTGGAGGGCGATGTAGGCGATCTCGTCCTCGTTGACCACGACGCCCCGCCGGCGCTGCAGCCCGCTCGCCAGGAACACGGCGATCTCGTAGGTCATCGGGTAGCTGGTCTTGATCGAGCGGGTGAGCGGGTTGCGGGAGTAGCCGCCCTCGGCGGCCCGGGCGATCAGGTTGCGCACGTGCAGGGCGAGGCGGACGATGAAGCCCTCGTCGTCGAGGTCGACCAGGTACTCGCGGTTGACGTCGGCGACGAGCTCGCGGACGACGGCGAGGTCCTCCGGGTCGAGGTAGTTCTCGACCACGGCGGCGACCGGCTCGTTCTGCCCGGGCGTCGCCACCCGCGTCGTCATCAGGATCGCGAGCTGGGCGAGCTCGGCGTCGGTCAGGCGCGTCGCGAAGTGCCGTTCCACCAGCTCCGCCAGCAGGGCCGCGAGCTCGCCGTGGATCGCGGGGGAGGGGCGGGAGCCGGAGGGGTCCCCGATGCCCCGGGCGACGCGGTCGACGGCGATCGCGATGTGGAGGAGGACGCTGTTCACGCCGTAGTCGTTGATGTAGTAGCCGCGGGTCTCGAGCTCGGCCAGCAGCTCGGTCTTGAAGGCGCCGAGGCCGGGGGAGGCGAACTCGCGCTGGACGTCGTCGAGCGTGAAGACACCCTGCGCGCTCTCGTCGCGGAACATCCGCGAGATCAGGCGGCGGCGGGCCTCCTCGCTGCCCTCGAGGCGCACCGACGGGCCGCGCCGGACCAGCCCGAGGCCGGCCTCGTCGGCGAGGGCCTTCACCCGGCGCAGATCGGCGTCGACGGTCGACTCGCTCACCGACAGCGCGTCGGCGAGGGCGAAGACGTCCAGGCCCTCGTCGGAGTCGACCAGGCGGCGGACGATGCTGTACAGCCGGTCGCGCGGGGTGTCGGGCTCGATGTCGCGGCTGCGCTGCGCCTCCAGGTACGCCGCGTACGCCTCGCGCGCGAGCCGGTAGCCGTTCGCGGAGGACTCGACCGGCTCCAGCGGGGCGGCCTGCGCCTTCACCGCGGTGACGTAGCTCCGGACGCTGCGGGTGGTGACTCCGAGCCTGTCGGCGAGCTCGTGCGCCGTCACCCAGCCGTCGGCGCGGGAGAGGTACTCCAGCAGTCGTTCGCGGTTGTCAGGCATCAGGCTCCAGGCGTGCGGTCGGGGCGGGCGCCGGGAGCGCCACGACCCTGCCGCGGGCCCGCAGGACGCGGGCGGCGAGTCGTACGTCCCGTCAGTCAATCACCCCGGCGACGCGCCCGGGAGCCCCCGCGCCGCGGGCGGAAGGGGCCGTCTTCCGCCCCCGCGGAAGATTGTCTGCTGGAGGGTGCCGCCCCTCCGAGGGGATGCTTGGATGAATCACGACCCGGACGCGAGGAGGCGAACGAGGTGCGGAAGATCCTGATCGTCTGCGGTGCAGGCGCGTCGAGCACGTTCCTGGCCCACCGGCTGCGAGCGGGCGCGAAGGAGCGCGGCATGGATGCCGTGTTCCGCTCCGAGACCCTCACCGGTCTCGACCACTCCCTCCCCGAGGCCGACGTCCTCCTCGTGGGGCCG